>NZ_DAOPSE010000001.1:0-238729 GCF_035349255.1 Defluviitoga sp.
TTTACTTAAATGTGTGATTTTCAAATATTCTGGAATTTCTAAATAGATTGGAACATTTGCACTTTGAGATATAGCAAATGACATAGTGGTTATTAAAATGATACTCATAACGACTAATATCTTACCTTTAAATTTTCGCATCAATATCTCTCCGCCCTCTTATTTAGTTCTTGTCTTTATTGTACTCTTCATAATAAAAAATTAATAATTAAAAATTATAGTTTTATAAAAATTCGGCTTATATTACAAGAGATCATATAAATTTCAATAAATTATAAAAAATTACAAAAACAAAATTATGTTGTAATTTTTACCATTTATGATTTTTATAAATACAGGTTTTAATCGTCTACTTCTTTTCAGAAATAAGATATTTAGATTATTTAAAGAAAATTTTATTGCATTTTTTATTTATATTTAGAAAATATTTTAAATTGTTTCTAATTTTGAAACTATTACTTCAATACTTCCTACTTGTTCTTATCTGTCATTTCAATTTCAAAATATAACTTTTGTTTGCTAATATTTGCAATTTTTATGAATTTAGGAACAGTTAAATATATTCCTGCCTCTACACTATGAGAAATAAAGTAATTAAAAAATTAGGGAAGAAGAAAATAGAAAGGATTAAGATGCAGAAAGAGTAATATACACATTTCCTATATGTATATCATTACTGACAGTCATTACTCCCTCTGAAAAAGAAGCAGAATTTTATCCCTTTGTTCATTCCATAAATCAGCAAAGTCTACTTTTAATTCGATGTCATAGGAACAGTTACTGAATTTTTCAAATTGACTCCAATTAGAGTATAAGAAAAAGTTTGACAGACAACAGAGTTACACTCATTTCAGAGAAAAAACCAAGAAAAACACAACACTAAAAAAATATAAAAGTATTTTTTGTAGTTGAGGCAGAAATTCACCTTCCAGTTAACGTAAGCAAATATTGAAGTAAATAAAGACAGGTAATACTTTGATCAGAGAATTTCTTTCATAAAGAAAGTCAAGAAAGTCGCATAGAGTAGTTTCCCAAAATTAATTTAAGAAAAATGAAATATTGAATAAAAATTTGCCCCTTCAAGTTAATTTTAACACTTTTGGGGGCAAATTCTTAACTTTTTATTATTATTTATTTTTACAAAAAACTTATAGTGAACTTATTGTAAAAACAACATCAGCAATTTTTGTAGCTGGATCAACTTTGCCATACATTAAATGATCAATCACATTTATTTTTGCAGTCACAACGAAATTATTCTTGCCCGTCTTATAAGGTGTAGTTTGCGGGTCGGGTAGCGTTACTTGGATTAAGCTACCCCAGTGTGACTGACCTGCAGCATATGTAACTGATGAACTGAGAGTGTAAGCAACATTCGCTTCAACTACTAATGTAACAGTATCTTGTACCTCAACATCTGGATATAAAGGATCAAAAACTAAATCAAATTGTCCATCATCATCCGGATGAGTTGAAATTCTTACAAATTCTGGAACATTCAAATAAACTGGAACAGTTACATCACTCGTTACTGCAAACACTGAAACCGCTAAAATCATCATCAAAACAACCATACTTAAAACTTTTTTCATAACCTTAACCCCCCTCAAAAATTTTATTTTTATTTTATATTTTTTTAATATTTATTCTTAATTATAAAAGTCAAACTAAAAACTCAATAATTACAAATAAAAACTTAATCAAAATTGTGTTACAATTTTATATGCCTCAAACTGGTCCTGCAACCGTTATTGTAATATCTCCGATTTTATTATCTACCTTATGACTTAACTTTTATATTTAGAAAATATTTTAAATTGTTTCTAATTTTGAAACAATTACTTCGATACTTCCTACTTGCCCTTCAAACTGTGGATATCTACTCTCTACGGATTTAGTCATATCCATCTCAAAAATAAGTTTATATCTTTCAATACCTTTGTTTCTTTCCGCGATACGATTTTCTTTCGCATCTACTATCAATTGATTAGTTAGGTCAGTTATATATGAATCATATGTATCTTGCACTAACTTTTTTACATTTTCATTCAAATCATCTATTGTTTTAAATTCAAGTAGTAACGAATAATCTACATTTGCATAAACATCAAAAAAAAGATTATCCTCAAAAATAAGGTCATTATCTGTCATTTCAATTTCAAAATATAATTTTTCTTTGCTAATATTTGTAATTTTTATGAATTCAGGAATAGTTAAGTATATTCCTACCTCCACATTGTGAGAAACTTGGCCCCAACATAGACTTAAATTAATCGTTAAAATAAATAAAAGTCCAATGATTGTGCTTTTAAGTAATTGCATTCTTATCCCCCACAAAACTTTTTCTTTAATATCATAAGAGGTTTGGTATTAGAAGTTTTTGCAACATTATGCTGTATTATATCAACATTAAAAAAAAGATGATGAATATTAATGAAATTTAAATAAAAATAAAAACTTTAAAATAAAAAAAATAATTAAACAATTAATGAAGGAAAAATAGAGAGGATTAAGTTGCAGAAAGAGTAATATAAACGTTTCCTATTTGAACATCATTATCGACAGTCAAAACGCTATCTTGAAAAAGAGACAAAATCTGTTCTTTATTTTGATTCCATAAATCAGCAAAGTTTGCTTTTAATTGAATATTGAATGAATACTGTCCATTACTAACAGGAATCGTTTGCTCGTTTATCAAAAATATGTAATTGTGTAATAAATTATATTCATTAAATATTTCCAGATTCAAATTAATATTAAATGATGGGATACTAGAAGTTATAGTTACAGGTACAATAGAAGTATAACCATTTTCTGGATTTGCAGGATTAAAAAACAAGTGAAAACTTCCACCAATAACAATATCTATTGAAGGAGCTGGTAAAAGATAATAAACTGGTACAGCTAGATAATAATAATAACCTCCTTCCATCGGAATTGAAACAACTGCATCTGCAACATGTAAACCTTCTTGTGGACAACCTGCATCAAAATACATTTTTTGTAATTTATCTCCATATTTATTATAATGATTTTCAATATTTGTACCAACTTCAACTTGCACATTAAAAATTGTAGAGTCGCCTGAAAAATAAACGTCTTGAGTCCCGGTTAACTTTAATTCATCACTTAAAAATTCAAATTCTTGGTTAGATGGTTCTAAATGTACTCCGAATTTTAATGGAGGCAAATGGTTGAAGGTAATTGTAACAGTTGAAGTTTCATATTTCCACCAAATGGAGTTAGTTTCACCATTATATAATGGGATAAAGTCAAAAACAATTTCTCCTTCAGAAGTAATATCTTCAATATTGTATTTTGGAACAGTGAATACAAGATCGTAATACGCTATTTCAAGACCATTAGTTTTCTTTAGCCTAACTTGGCCCACGGTTATACTTTGTCCTTCAAGTAGAAGAATTTTTTGAAAATTCGCTTCCCATAATGCACGCTTTTGTAGACCTAGTTGAATTACAAAACTACTATTGTCATAATAGTATTGATTTATTAAATATTGTTCATTTATATTATTATCATAACAAAACAGATTATAGTTATCATTTAAATATAGATGTGAAGTTAAATTAGACTGTGCATTTTTAAGAGTTATTATACATGAATCATAATTTATATCTTTTTGGTCAAATACAAACTCAATATCTCCTAAATATCCAGAATAGTTTTGTGCAAATGAAGTTATTGCCGAAAATATAAATAAGATTGCGCAAATTGTTTTCTTCATAATATTAACTCCTTCTATCTTTTTTAAAATACCATTACCAACTAATTATACCTTAAGTTCTAATCAATTTATAAATTCATTATACACATTCTCAATAAAAAATCAATAAGATTTTTAAAAGACGCTTAGAATAAGTGTTTTATTTTTTTAATAGAGTTGACTTTTTTATTTTATCATGATATAATTTTATTGATAATTTATTAGGGTGTGATTTTTTAATGAAAAAGTTTAATTTTGTAATATTAAGTATAATTTCTTTGTTATTGATAAGTGGTTTATCTTTCACACAAGTATCTGACAGTGTGTCTATTCCTGTTTTTATAAGCATTCCAAGTTATGCCAGTATCGAAGTAGAAGCTGAAAGACTAGATTATGTTTTAGATTTATCTGATCCTCAAAATACGCAGAAGAAAGTTCGTGTAAAGGTTATTGCTAACTCGTCCAATCAAGTAGACGTTGAATTCATTTCTAGTGTTGAAAATCCAATCCTTTCTGAATTTTTAGTTGGGAGCTTCATATATAATTTGAATTCAAACGTATCAAACTCCGGAATAGTTGAAAAAGTTGTATCTGTTGGCTTTAACTTCCAAAATAAGTTGCAAAATGATTCTGAGGTAGAAAATGAGCTTTTGAAACTTGGGGAGTTCAACGAAAAGATAGGAACTGTTGTTTTTACTGTGTCTACAATATAAAATTAAAAAATTAAATATGAAGAAAATATTTTAGATTTAAGAAAGGCAGAAAATACTGCCTTTCTTTTCTTATAATTTTGTTATAATTGAAGATAGTGAATGATAAAATTTAACAAATTATTCTTTTTCAGTAAACTTTTATAAAGTAAAATATTCATCGTAGAGGTGAGGTAAATGTTTAACGAAGAATTAAAAAGTAGTCAATTAGTTATAGAATATGAAAAATTTGAAAAAATCTTTGAAAGAAGAGTAATCATAAGGAACTGGAAAGAAATAGAATTACCTTCTGAAAATTCAAGAATACTATCACCGATAGACGTGTTTTTCTTGCTAGAAAAGCGAGACAACCAAGTGTATGTTAGTGGAAAAGTGGAAACATTATTACAACTACACTGTTCAAGATGCTTAAAACCTATAGAATACTGGGTTGAAGAAAACTTTGACTGTATATATATTGACAGAAGATATGAAAGATTTTTATCGAAAACAAAACAGTTAAAATCTCTTGAAAATATAATCTACTACGATAATTCATTAATTGATTTGACAAATAGGGTAATTGAAGCTATAATATTAGCAGTACCAGAGATTCCTCTCTGTAAAGAAGATTGTAAAGGATTGTGTCAAATCTGTGGCGCTGATTTAAACGAAAATCCAAATCACACTTGTGAAACTGAAGAAATTGATCCACGATTGTTACCATTAAAAAACTTGCTAGAGAAGTAATTATCTTGAATTAAAGAATAGGCGATTACAATTCGTCTTAAATAATTAAACCGTTATTTATAAACCAAAGGAGGAACTATTCATGGCCGTACCAAAACAAAAATCATCTCGAAGCAGAACACACTCAAGAAAGGCAAAGTATTATTCTGCATATAAAATTAATGTAGTAAAATGTCAAAAATGTGGCGAGCCTAAGTTGCCACACAGAGTTTGTTTAAACTGCGGTTATTATAAAGATAAACAAATCTTAGAAATAGGGGAGTAATAAATGTCTAAGGTAAAAATAGGGGTAGACGCTTATGGAGGAGACAATGCGCCCAAAGCTGTGGTTGAGGGCGCACTGTCTGCTTTAAAAAACAATTATTTATCCCGTGATGAATTAGCTTTAGTAGGAAATGAGTTACCAAATGATCTATTAAAATCTTTAGAAGGTGTAGAGATTATTCCCGCAAAAAAATTGGTAACCAACGAAACTAAGCCTACCGAAGTTTTAAAACTTGAAGATTCTTCGATGTACATTGGATGTAAATATCTAAAAGAAAAAAAACTAGATGCTTTTGTTAGCGCAGGTAATACAGGTGCACTTTTAGCAAGCGGAACTTTTGTCGCTGGCAGGTTAGAAGGAATTAAAAGACCTGCTTTAGTTTTAGCTCTTCCTTCGAAATCCGACAAACCAAAAATATTGGTAGATGCTGGAGCAAATGCTGAAGTAAAGGCTGAACATTTTTATGACTTTGCTAGAGAAGGAATAGCGTACGCTAAATTTTTGAATATTGAAAACCCTCGTGTTGCCATTTTAAATATCGGCTCAGAAGAAGAAAAAGGTAACACTTTAATAAAAGATGCTTATAGTCTTCTAAAAAGTCATACAAACTTAAATTTTGTGGGATTCGTTGAAGCTAGAGAAATTTTTGATGATACTTGTGATGTAGTTGTAACAGATGGTTTCACAGGAAACAATGTTCTGAAAACGATCGAAGGAACTGCTTACTTTATTCTTCACGAATTAAAAGCCATTATTAAAAAAGGTGGATTGTTCACAAAGTTGGGAGCTCTATTTTTAAAAAGTCCTCTCAAAACATTGATGGAAAAAATTGATTATAGGAGCTATGGAGGAACGTTTTTTTTAGGTATTAATGGAATTCTTGTTAAAGCTCATGGATCTTCTGATGCAGAAGCGATTTCTAATGCTATTTACGTCGCTACCAAAGCTGCTAGATTTGATTTGCTTTCAAATATCGAATTGTAAATTAAAAATACAGTGGAGGTGTTAGCTGTTTGTTAAAATCAGAAGTGTTTGAATCTGTAAAAAGTATTGTTGGATTGTTGGATGAAAAAGAGGGCATGGATATTTCCGTAATTGATATGGAAGACTCTGAAATTATGGTTGATTATTTTGTCATAGTTACCGGAAATTCCGATATCCATATGGCAGCCTTAAGAGATGAAGTAGTTAAATATTTAAAAGAGGAGAATATTCCTATTCTTTCTTATGATAAAAGTAAGGGATTTGATTGGATGATAGTTGATGCAGGCACTTTTATAGTTCATATTTTCTCTCAGGAAGGCCGAAGTTTTTATGATCTTGAAAGTTTATGGGGAGAACAAAAGAAGATAGAAAATATTATTTAGATTTTATTATATGCAAACACTCACAGTTTTCGCTCTTCACCTCGGTGCCCGCTACATAATTAATAGTTAGGGTCGGTGTAAGGAGAAGACTGGAGGTTTAAAACCAAATCAAAACATTCGGAGGTGTTTTATTTGTCAGTAGTTAGCATGAAACAGTTGTTGGAGGCTGGAGCACATTTTGGCCATAGAACGAGAAGATGGAACCCAAAGATGCAACCATACATTTTTGCAGAAAGAAAAGGCATACACATAATCGATCTGCAAAAAACCTTGAAAGGAATTGATGAAGCGTACGATTTTTTAAAAAATGCCGTAATGGAGAGAAAAAGAGTTTTGTTTGTTGGAACAAAAAAACAGGCTCAACAAATTGTTGCGGATGAAGCGAGAAGATGCGGAGAATTCTATGTAAATAACAGATGGCTTGGAGGTTTACTAACTAATTTTAAAACTATCAAAAGAAGGATTGACAAATTAGAAGAATTATCTGAATATGTAGAAAGTGAAGAATTTTCTAGACTTCCAAAGAAAGAACAAGCAAACATTAGAAGAAATTTAGAGAAATTGGAAAAGAACTTAGGCGGTTTAAGAGGAATGAATAAATTACCGGGCGTTCTTTTTATAGTTGACCCAAAAAAAGAAGAGATCGCCGTTAAAGAAGCAAATATGCTAAAAATCCCTATAATAGCGATGGTTGATACCAACTGTGATCCTGATGTTATAGATTATGTTATACCTTCTAATGATGATGCAATAAGAGCTATAATGTTAATTACTTCAAAGATGGCTGATGCAATAATTGAGGCACAAGAAGGAAGAATAGATGTTCTAGAAGAAGTTGAACGTGAGGAAAGGCCGGAATTAGATGAACATATAATAGAAAAATTAAAAGCGGAAGAAAAATATGAAAAGTTTATTGAAGAAGTCGAAGAAGAGGAAGAAATAGAGATTCCGGATGAAGATGAAGAAGAAGACACATTTTGATTAAACTAAAATTGTTGAATATTTAATATAGTAAAATCGATTAATAGTCGGGGGATTTTCCCCCGATTTTTTTGGAGTGATATACATGAAATTTTACATTAGAACTTTTGGTTGTCAAATGAACTTGAATGAAAGCGAAATTATGGCAGGGCTTTTAACCGAGGACGGCTTTGAATGGACAGAAAATCCAGAAGAAGCTGATATTATAATAATTAACAGTTGTTCTGTGAGAGAAAAAGCTGAAAATAAACTTTATGGAGCTATAGGAGGATACGGAAAATTTAAAGAAAAAAATAAAAATCTAATAATAGGAATAGGTGGATGTTCTGCAGAGAAAGAGAGAGAAAACCTCCTAAATAGATTTAAAAACATCGATTTTGTATTTGGAACAAGAAATGTTATAGACATTCCCAATCTAGTAAAACGCGCATTGGGTGGAGAAAGATTCGCCGATTTTAGCGACAAGTTAGATGAAGTCAACTACATCATTCCAAAACGACCTTTTAGTAAGCATCATGCTTGGATAACCGTCATATATGGTTGCAATAAATATTGTACATATTGTATTGTTCCATATACTCGAGGATTCGAAAAAAGCAGACCGATAGACGATGTTATTAATGAAGTAAAAGAGTATGCAGAAAAAGGATATAAAGAAGTTACATTTTTAGGGCAGAATGTAGATTCCTATGGAAAGGATTTTGGAGATAAAAAACCAAAGTTAGATTTATTAATTCAAAAATCTGCACAATTTGATTCAATAAAAAGAATATGGTTTATGACCTCATATCCAACAGATATTACCGATTCTTTAATTGAAACCATAGCTAATGAAGAAAAAGCAGCTAAATATGTCCATTTACCGGTTCAATCAGGTAGCAATAGAATATTAAAATCAATGAATAGAAGATATACTAAAGAACAATTTATTGATCTAGTGAACAAAATAAAAAAGGAAGTACCTGAAGTTACAATAAGCAGCGATATCATAACAGGTTTCCCTTCAGAGACGGAGCAAGATTTTGAGGAAACTGTGGATTTAATTAAAAAATGTAGATTCGAAAGAATTAATATTGCAGAGTATTCCCCACGAGAAGGTACAATTGCGTACAAATATTTTAAAGACGACGTACCAAAACGTATTAAAAACAAACGATTACAACATATAATGGAAATTCAAAAAAAGATTAATCTAGAAGAAAATAAAAAATATCTTGGAGAAATATTGACAATAATTCAAGAGGGGAAAGCTGGAAAAGACAATACTTATATGGGTAGAACGATTAACAATAAATTAGTTATATATAAAAGTCAAGATCAATTAAATGGTCAGTTTTTGAACATAAAAATAAACAAAATATCTCCTGGACCCTTGTATGGTGAAATTGTAGAAGTTTAAAATAGTAATTAAAAAATTGGGAGCTTGTTAGCTCCCAATTTTTTCTATTTAAAGTACTATTAGCTCATTATTTGAACATCATCTGCTGAAGAAGATAATTCTTTTTCTAATTCTGTACCTATAAACTGGCTCATATACAGATCATAGTAAAATCCTTTTTTCTTAATAAGTTCTTCGTGATTACCTTGTTCAACTATTCTTCCATGATTCATTACAACTATTACATCCGCATTTCTTATTGTAGATAGTCTATGAGCAATAACAAAACTAGTCCTTCCTTCCATAAGGTTATTCATGGCTTCTTGTATTAATATCTCAGTTCTGGTATCAACCGAACTAGTAGCTTCATCTAGAATGAGCAGTGGAGGATTGGCTAGGAATGCCCTTGCTATTGTTATTAATTGACGTTGACCTTGAGATAAATTAGAAGCATCTTCATCAATTACTGTATCATAGCCATCAGGCAAAGTCCTTATAAAATAATCAACATAGGCTGCCTGTGCTGCTCTTATGATTTCCTCGTCAGTGGCTCCTTCTTTACCATAGGCAATATTCTCCTTTATGGTTCCTCTAAATAACCAGGTATCCTGAAGAACCATACCAAAGTTCTTTCTCAAGTCGGCCCTTCTCATTTGCCTAATGTCGACACCATCTAAGGTTATTCTACCTGCATCAACATCATAGAACCGCATGAGTAAGTTTACTAAAGTAGTTTTACCTGCACCTGTCGGACCAACAATAGCTACTTTCTGTCCTGGAAGTGCTTCAAGATTTAAATTTTCAATTAAAGGCTTTTGAGGATCATAACTAAAATACACATTCTCAAATCTTACATGTCCTTTCACTTTTTCTAATACAACAGGATTTTCAGGATCTGGTATTTCTTCTTCTTCATCGAGTAATTCAAAAACTCTTTCTGCAGATGCAACAGTTGATTGTAAAACGTTAATAATACTTGATGTTTGAATGATAGGCATTGTAAACTGTCTTGAGTATTGAATAAAGGCTTGGACATCACCTAGTGTCATCATTCCTCTAGTTACACGTAATCCTCCTACAACACTTATTATAACGTAACTAAGATTATTGATCAATCCTATAAAAGGCCTTATTAAGCTTGAAACAAACTGAGCTTTGAATGTTGCTTCGCGTAATCTTTCGTTTTCATCATCAAACTCTTTTTGCATATCTTCATGTTTATTAAAAGCTTTAATAACGTTGAACCCCGTATAAGATTCTTCAACATGACCATTAAGTTGTCCGGTACTATCCCATTGAATTTCAAATTGCTTTTGAGATCGTTTTATAACAAACAACGTCACGAGTAAAGCCAGTGGAATTACGATCAATGCTATAAGAGTTAAAAGCGGACTAATCGTGAGCATCATAATCAATACCCCAACTACTGTGACACTTGCAGTTATTAATTGGACCAAGGTTTGCTGTAAAGTATGCCCAATATTGTCAATGTCGTTAGTTACCCTACTTAGAAGGTCACCATGTGGATGACTGTCATAATACTTTAAAGGTAAACGAGCTAGTTTAGCATCCACTTCTTTTCTGAGATTGTAAACTGTTTTTTGAGCAACACCAGCCATTATATATTGTTGCAACCAACTAAAAAAAGCTGATAATGAATATATACCTAATAATGTCAGCAAAATCTTCGCTAATTTGTTGAAGTCCACCCCTCTACCTGGCACTATATCCATAGGGCCAAGCATTTCAGCAATTTGTTCTCTTCCCGAAAATTTCAAAAACTGAATCGCTTGTTCTTTTGTCATGTTGGGAGGCATCATTTTACCTATTACTCCCTCAAAAAGAACGTTTGTTGCTTTCCCAAGCATCTTAGGACCGATAATCATAAAAACAGTGCTTGCAACTGCAAATAATATTACTATAATCAGTGGAACTAATTGTGGTTTCAAGTAACCTAACAATCTTTTTAATGATCCCATAAAATTTTTTGGTTTTACACCAGCTGCACGCCTGCCTCCACGACCTCCTCCCGCACCAAGGCGTACAGGTTTTTTACCTTCGTCCTTCTTTTTATCTATTTGTTGGTTTGTCTGACTCATGCTGTTTCCTCCTTCGGAATCTGAGAGTAAACAATTTCTTGATAAACTTCACAAGTCTTTAACAACTCTTGGTGAGTCCCTATTCCTACGATAGTACCTTTATCACTTAGAACTATAATTTGGTCTGCAGTAAGGACTGTACTCACTTTCTGAGCAACTATTATGACTGTAGCGTCTTTCGTTTCATCTTTTAAAGCTGTTCGCACTTTTGCTTCAGTCCTATTATCTAATGCAGAAAAACTATCATCAAAAATATATATTTTTGGCCTTTTCACAATTGCCCTGGCAATACATAAACGCTGTCTTTGACCTCCCGAAAAATTGGTCCCACCTTGATCAACTGGTGCTTTAAGCTTTTCGGGCAATCTGCTGACGAAATTCTTTGCCTGAGCAATTTCAAGTGCGCGCCACATTTCTTCCTCAGTTGCATCTTTTTTACCAAATCTTAAATTACTTTCTATTGTGCCACTGAATAAATAGGACTTTTGTGGAACCAATCCTATCATGTCCCTAACTTCTACAAGTGGCATTTCTCTGATATCAACACCGTCTATCTCTATTGTTCCTTCTGTTACATCGTAGAATCTTGGAATTAAATGCACCAACGTACTCTTTCCGCTTCCAGTACTACCAACGATGGCGGTTGTTTGTCCAGGCAAAGCTGTAAAAGATATATTTGACAGAACCGGTGCTTCAGCATCAGGATACTGAAAAGAAACATTTTTAAAAGTAACCATTCCTTTTTTCTCAGGGGGTATTATAGGATTTTCAGGATCTTTAACAGACGGTTCCGTGTGTAATATTTCGTTTATACGCTCAGCAGAAGCTTCAGCACGTGGGAGCATTATAAACATAGTCATCGCCATCATGATCGATATCAAAATTTCCATAACGTATGTTAAAAAGGCGGTTAAATTACCTATAGGCATTGCACCACTATCAATACGAATTCCGCCAAACCAGGTGATAGCGATAGAAGTTACGTTCATAGCGAGCATAATTAGCGGTATTCCAAGAGCCATTATTCTATTAACTTTTAAAGCTGTTTGGGTAAGATCTTTGTTAGCTTCATCAAATCTTCTTACTTCATAATCTTCTTTAACAAAAGCTCTAATAACCCTAACTCCGGTTAATTTTTCTCGAAGTACTTGGTTAACTTTATCAACTTTTATTTGTAATTGTTTAAAAAGAGGTACGGTTTTTCGTACCAAGAAAAAGACTATTACTCCTATTACTGGAACTACAATTATGATTGATAATGAAAGAACTACATCTTGTTGAATAGCCATTATCATTCCACCAATGGACATTATTGGAGCCATTATCATGATATTTAGCATTGTCAAAATAAACATTTGAATTTGGTGAACATCGTTTGTATTTCTTGTAACTAGTGAAGCTGTTCCAAATCTGTCAAAGTCTTGTTTAGAAAAGCTGAGAACTTTATAGTATAATTCTCTTCGTAGATCTCTAGAATATGATGTAGCAACTTTTGAACTAAAATAAGAGGCTGTAATAGCAGCGCCTGCTAGTAAGAGTGCAATCAATAGCATTTTTCCACCAGTACGAACTATGTAATTTATATCGCCTTTTGCAATACCGTTGTTTATGATATCTGCATTCAAATTAGGCAAATATAAGTTGGCTACCGCTTGCACAACAAGCAACAGTACAGCTATTATTATCTCTTTGTAGTACGGTTTTAAATATTTAAGTAAGTGCTTCACTATTTCAACTCCTTTCTATTCTTTCTAAATATTTTATGATATTAGTTGAAACTTGGTTAAGATACTTTTTAAAGCAGGATAAGTCATCATAACTCATTCCTTCAAATTCCCAATTAATGATATCTATAAAAGTGTCTTTTATATCTTTTAAAATTTTTTCCCCCTCTTCTGATAAATAAATTCTTAAGGTACGTTTATCTTTTGTGTCCCTTTTACGCTCTATCAATCCTTTCTTTTCTAAATTTCTTAAAATCTTTGAAACGGTCGGAGTAGCTACATACATTTGTTCTGCTATGCTTTTTTGATTTGTACCAGGATTAAGCCCTACATACCATAAACAAAAGGCTTGACCCGGATAAAGATAAATATGTTTCTGAGTCAATAGTACAAAATTTAATTGGTTATGTAATTTTATAGTCAGAAATAATTCCTTACTAACTTCCCACTTGAGTTCCTTTAGATCATTAAGATCTTTTATAGTATTCTTTTCTTCTGTGGAGAAATCATGGTTCATCTTTACCCTCCTAAAAAATTTCGTTTAGGCATTTTAGAATTTCTGAAACTTAATTTCCATCAATGTTTCAAATCTTAATTTTTTCCAAAATATATACTTGATCAGAGACGACCACAATTTTTCAAGCTGTAGAGACGACCTACAGGGGCGTTTCCAAGGTTTTGACATACATATTGCACCTTTCTACAATTCTGATGAATTGCTTAGCCTATTAAATTGTAAATGAAATGTTCGTCTGTAAACCTAATAACTATTTTTTAAAAATTTAAATCAAAAAATAGTTAGCAAGCTAACTATTTATTATTTTAAACCAAAAATTCTAAAATGTCAAATCGTAACTAAAAATATTCATTTCTATAAAATAGATTCAATAAAAAGGTAAAGATCAAAGTTTGGTAAATATTTGGTATAATATAAAAGTTTATAAACAAAGCTTCTGAGAGTAATATCTATTTTTATTTTGGTCAAAATGCCGAACTTAATAGAAGTTTTGGTTTTTCTCTGGTTATCAGAATGTTCCCTTACTTAATCTTTTTCTGTGCAATGGAGTAAATAAGTGAATTCATCATAAATTAGCAAGAATTAGGCCATTTCTTAGAAGATCTTTAGTAAAAAGACTTCAATTTACAGAGCTTCTTGAAATCTATAAATTTTTAAATATAAGATTTTAAATATAAGCGGGGAGGATCAGAATTGAAAGATATCTCAAAAGAAAAAATTAATTTACCAAATGACATCATACTAATGATACTTTTGTTTCTTTTGATTCCTTTCTTAATGATCCCAAAATTTGTATATGAATACTCTACTCAAAAACATTTTGTTTTTTCTATATTTTTGTTTATTATTTTATTTTATTATTTGGTCAAATATTATTCCATATCTTTCGAACTTAAATACTCATCAGCACATGTATTCCTGTTTATGTTTTGTATATCTGCGTTTTTATCATTGATTTCTGTTTATCTAGAAAATAAATACTATTTAAGTACTTCAGCTGGAACCGCCTTTTACCTGGCCTTAATAGTATTATTTTCATATTTAGTTTCCTCAAGGTTTGGTGAAAACTTTAAATTTATAGAAATTGGTCTTTTCATGTTTACAATAACTGGTACCATTATTGCTTTTGATGGACTTTTAAATAAGTTTTTGGGTTTCGATTTATTCTTTGGTCAGTACGGTGATCCTTCTCGAAGGATCACGCTGCGCACCACGATAGGCAATCCTAATTTTGTATCTGATTATTTAGCTCAACTGTTACCGATTTCTATCTATTTTACCTTAAGAAAAGATACAAAAATATACACTAGGATATTTTCTTTAGGAAATGTTTTTCTAATGTTCTGGGTGATTTTACTTACTCAAACTCGAACAATATACTTTGCCACTTTTATAGGATTAGTATTTTCAATTATTAGTTTTCTTATTTCGAACAAGAAAGACTCTTTAAAATCATATGCAAAAACAAAAGAATTTAAGATATGGACATTATTGGTTTTCAGTGTTATTTTATTTTTAATCGTAATGTTTAGTTTTGAAACTCCTTTCAGTAAAGGAGGAAAAGTGACCGCAACAGAAAGGTTAGCAGCTTTGACCTCTGTTTCTTCATGGAACGATAGGATCTTGTCATGGCTTTCCGCAGTAAAGCAATTTAACGATAAAAATCATAGAAACCATTTTTTTATAGGTAGCGGAATTAACACATATTCTGTTTATTCGCTTCATTACCTTGCACAGGTTCAAGAAGGGAATCCTGAGAGGTTTTTGTCTGCCTGGTGTAATTTTAAAAGTGCTCATAATGATTATCTTCAAGTTTTAGGTGAAACTGGTATATTTGGCTTTCTTTCAATAATAATGATGATCTTAAGTCTTGTATTTATTTATTTTAAGGTACTAAAACATGAACAAGATAATGATAATAAAAATTTACTTTTTCCTTTGTTTGGTTGGTCAGCTGTAGTAATGATCATACATGCTTTCACAGAATTTGCATTTCATCTTCAACCTAATATTACCTTAAGCGTTTTTATTCTATCAGTTGCAGTATCCGAACAATTCAATCCAAAAATTAAATCTTTAAAGATTAAGAAAAGTTATGTATTTGTTATTTTGATGTTAGTAGTAGCTTTAGTTTCGTGTTATTTTAAATTTAGTGAATCATTATCGGAAGCATACTATGTTGTTGCAAATTCTCATTACAATGAGATGCTTTTGTCTTTGGATGTTTCTCAAAATCAAGTCCCCAATATATTAACTCAACTTGAAATTCAAAAAAATATTCAGCAAAATCAACTACGTAATTATCCTTTTAATTCCACCGAATACAACAAAATAACCCAAAATATTGCAAAAATTGAATCTGAAATAAAAAAGTATCAAGAAATCAAAGCAAATTATGAAAATAAATTACTTCAAAGCTATGAACAATCATTCAATTACTTTCTCAAATCGTTAAGTAAGAATCGTAATTATGGAAGATCAGCTTTTTATTTAGCTCAGTTATTTCCATCCGATGTTCGTTTGAACAATCTAAGATATGAAGATCTTCCAAAAATTTTTAGCTCAGAACTTGATGAATACAAATTTATGATTTCAAAATTCGAAGGCACTATAGATTTAATGCCTTTTCCTGACGATGTCTTGAGGGATACGGTGGAGATTATCTACAAAGATAGTACTACTGACATCAATGACAGCGCGAAATCTTTAATTCTTAGGATCCAGACCTTTTATGATATGATAAACCAATTAGAATATTCTTTTATATCATTCAATGAAAAAAATGCCTACAGACTTATAGGAAAAATGTATTACAATATCGTAGTTCTATCCGAACAATTAAAAGGATTCATTCCATCTGACAGCCATATACTCCCAAATGTTGAAAAACTTCAATTAGAAGCGTATAACAACTTCCATCATTGGATGCAACAAACAATTTACATTATTCCAGGAGGCTGGAACAATATTCCTGAGTGGGAAAATATATATTTCGAATACCTCTTGCTTACCGCAGAGTGTTTAGATATATACCCTGAAAATGAGGTTATAGAAAAAATAATAGAGATTACTCAAAAAGATGGAACGGCAAATTATTATATGGCAAAAAAATTTCGCGGAATTCCAGATGATTCGTTAACTCTTTTGTCTGAAATTTATCTAACCTTAAGTGAGAGAGACACTAAACTTCGGTTAGTTGAGGCGGTTGTTGAAAATTATCAAAGAGTTTATCAATATTACAATCAGCTAAAAAATGAGAATTCTCAAACTTATTTAATGTATCAACAAAGGATAGACAGTTTTTTAAACGAATACGAATTTTTTCAGAGAAGAAGTGTTTTGTTATGAATAAAGTAATGGTTTTTTTGCTATTCTTTTCTTTAAGTTGGTTTTTAATTGTTTATTCTGTTTATTTAAAAGTTAAATCATATGGAGAAGCTTTGGAAGGTAATCTAAAGGATTTTTATATTGGGAATTCTTCTTTAGCAAAAATACAACCTTTTATAAAAGAAGGAAAGATTAAAGAAATAACTCTCAATGGCTATAAAATGTATAAAAAAGATGGTAAAATATTAATAGAAAAAATTAAAGACTGAATAGGAGTTTAAAAATGATTGAAGAAATTCTTGATTCCTTTGAATATATTATTCTTCTAAAAGAAAAAAAGGTAAAAACTTGGGAAGATATCTTCCCAAGTTTTTATAGCATTGCGAAAAATAATATAAAAGAGATAAAAGAAAACGGCCTTTTTGAAGACATTAAAAAATTGCTAAGTTATGCAAACGCACTCCAAGCATTCGATGAAAACCAACGTCAAAAGATACTCGAAAACATAAAAAAGTATATAGTATTAATAAAAGAAAGGTTTTTAATCGATGAAATAAATGATTCACCAGAAAAAAAACTCAGTTTATTTACTGACATAAAATATATAAAAAATGTTGGACCCAAAAGAGCTGAATTATTAAGAAAAATGGGGATTGAATCTCTAAACGATTTTTTTTATTTCCCTCCTAGAGACTACGAAGATAGAAGAAAAGTTACAAAAATTTTCAACGCTAAAGATGGTGATAAAGTTGTTATTATTGGTAAAATTGTTAATTATGAAGAAGTAAAAGTAAACAAAGATCTTACAATCCTGAACTATTCAGTAGAAGACGACACAGGTGTTATTAGGGTAACTTTTTTTAATCGGACTTACCTAAAAAAATATTTATCGAAAGGTACATTAGCAGCTTTTTATGGAAAGATTGAGTATTCTTTCGGGTTGAAGCAAATGAATTCACCTGATTTTCAAGTGTTAAATTCAACAGAAGATTTTAAGAAAGAAATATTGCCTGTTTATCCTTTAACTTCTGGATTAACTCAAAATTCTATGAGAAATATTTCAAGAGAAGTTATCAAACAAACCTTTTTTCTAGAAGAGTTCTTACCAAACGAATTTATTGAAGAATTCAATTTATTGACTTTAAAGAAGCGTCTAAAAGGGCTGCATTTTCCCTTAAGTTTCTACCATAAAGATAGGGCAATCTATTCTTTAAAGTATGAAGAAGCTATACTTTTCGAACTAGCTATTATTTATGTTAAATTAAAATTGAAAGAAAATAAAAAAACTGAAGGTAAACAAATTAAAGGAGAATTATCTCAAAAATTTATTGATATACTAGATTTTGAATTAACAGATGCTCAAAAAAGATGCTATGAAGAGATTAAAAATGATTTGATTTCTTATTATCCTATGAATAGGCTTTTACAGGGAGATGTTGGTTCTGGTAAAACTGTTGTTTCTGAATTAGCAGTAATCGATGTATGCGAAGCCGGTTATCAATCAGCTATTATGGTACCAACTTCCGTTTTAGCAAAACAACAATTCAATAGAATATCTAAAGATTTAGAACCTTTAGGATTAATAACCGAGCTATTAATAGGGGAGACGAAAGAAAATGACAAACTGGCAATCAAAGAAAGATTAAAAAATGGAGAAATTGATGTAATAATAGGTACTCATGCGCTTATCCAGGAAGATGTGGAATTTAAAAAACTGGGATTTGTAGTTATAGATGAACAACAAAGATTTGGAGTTAATCAGAGACTTCAGTTGATAAAAAAAGGTAACCAACCTGATATTCTAGTCATGACAGCTACACCTATTCCAAGAACTTTGGCAATGACTTTCTATGGAGATATGGATGTTAGTATTTTAGATGAGATGCCAAAAGGAAGAAGACCTATTAAAACTTATTTAGTTCCTGATTCAAATATTGAAAGCGTTTATAAATTCGTAAAGCAAGAATTATCACAAAATAACCAGGCTTTTTTCATTTATCCATTAGTTGAAGAATCTGAAGCTTTGGACTTAAAAAACGCTACAGAAATGTATGAGAAATTAACTGAAGTTTTTAAAGAATACAAAGTTGGACTTTTGCACGGTAAACTGCCCTCCACAGAAAAAAATGAAATTATGGACAAATTTATGAAAAAAGAATATAATATATTAGTTGCTACATCTGTAGTAGAGGTAGGTATAGACGTTCCCAACGCTACAGTGATGGTGATTGAACATCCTGATAGATTCGGATTATCTCAGCTACACCAATTAAGGGGAAGGGTAGGTAGAGGGAAAAAACAATCTTATTGCTTTCTAATCTTAGACAAAAAAATAAACCAAGAAACTAGGCAAAAATTATCTGCTTTTTCTAAAACAAATGATGGCTTCAAGGTAGCAGAAATAGATTTAAAATGGAGGGGACCAGGTAAATTCTTTGGAGTAGAGCAACATGGAATACCTGAATTTAAATTTTTAGATTTAGTAGAAGATTTTTCTATAATAGAACAATCAAGAAGAATGGTAGAGCAATTTTTAGTGGTACCAGATGAACTTAAAAAGTTAGAAAGATTAAAAAGTGAATTAAAAATTAGATATGGTGATTCTATAGAACTAATCAATGTTTTATAAATTTTTACTATAAAGGTGATTCTATGAAAAAAGATAAAGTTTTTTTCAATGTTCTTTGGATTTCATTAGCTGCTTTTTTCTTAGTTTGTATAACAATTTTACCAAAAAGTTTTTCGGGTGAATGGTATGTTGATCCTGTCCTTATCAAAATTGGATCTCTAGAAATAAGATGGTACGGTTTGTTAATAGCTATCGCTATCCTTTTAGCAACATATATTGGTGAAAGAGAGGCCAAAAGAGAAAATATTAGTGAAGATGATTTTTTTATCGCTCTTTCATTGGGTATAATATTTGGAATTATAGGGTCGAGATTGTATTATGTTGTCTTTAACTTTTCGTACTTCTCTCATAACTTGAGAGATATTTTTAAAATTTGGGAGGGTGGACTAGCAATACATGGGGCAATCTTAGCTGCTTTCTTGGTTGTCTTTCTATATAGCCACTTCAAAAAGAATTGTACTTTTACGTTTCTCCAGGGTTTGGATTTATTTACATTTGTGCTGCCTCTGTCTCAATCAATTGGAAGATGGGGGAATTTTTTTAATCACGAGGCCTATGGGCGTCCTACAAGCCTCCCCTGGAAAATGTACGTAGCTCCAGAGCACAGAATGCCGGAATATCAAAATTATGAATTTTTTCATCCTACTTTTTTGTATGAATCTTTTTGGGATCTAATTGTTTTTTTAATTCTTTTTTATTATATAAGGAATAAAAGAGAAAATTACGGCGAAGTTACTGCTCTATACTTAATACTTTATTCGGTAGGGCGTATCCCAATTGAACTATTAAGAATAGACAGTTTATATATTGGAAACTTCAGAGTAGCTGTTATACTAAGTATGTTATTAATCATCATAGGTGTTTTTATGTTCATTTCTCTGAGAAGGAAATCTCTTAAACAGGACAAAAAGAAATCGACAATATAAGCTTTAGAAAGAGTGTAAATATGCAATCTAATGTTTTTAAAACTAGATATCTTTTATTTTTCATATTTTTTTCTTTGATAATTTTCTTTTTATTTTTTCCAATAACTTTTACTTTAGAAAAAAAAGGACAAATTATAATATTTTCATCAGGATACACAAACATTTTGTTATTTGACGAACTATCTTTTGATTTTAATAATAACAAATTCTTTTTCTATTACAAATTGCCTTATCATGATATACAAATCTTAAATATAATCAATAGTCCTTTAAGGATGCAAAAAGGAGAAAACTTGATTCAAAAACAAAACAGAAAATCATCTGCAATGGTATTTTATAAGGATTCTCATAATTTATTCAAATTTGATAATTATTATTACAATAGAAAATGGCTTGAAGCTAAAGTAAAAGACGTATCTAGCTTTTTACACAACATTGGACCAATTGAAGAAAAAGTATACATTTTGCATTTAGAAATGTACAGATCATTTCAAATTTTACCAAATGTCTATATAATAAGTTCTTTTAAGGATTTGGCTCACGAATTGTCTCATTACTTTTTTGGATATCAAGTTAAAGCTGATGCTAACAGTACTTGGCATGAATTGCTATGTGAAGTTAACTCTGTGCTTTTTCTTAGATCTTTTTCAAGATATAGATATTTAAAAGAGTTAGAACTTAAAACTGTTGGATTTTACTATGAACCTTACGGGAAGAGTGTAATTAATTTTCTCGAATATTTCAACTATGACCAAGAAAGAATTTTTGAATTGGAAAGGTTTATATTAAAAAACTACAAGTCTCTTGATGATAAAGAATTTGAAAATATAATAAAAAAGTTTTGATTTAATCGTGTAGAAACGTGCAACCTGCGCGTCTAAAACAGGAGACACCCATGTGGGTGGTCTCTACAACCAGAAAACATTGGGAGAGGATATCCGTGAAAAAGATATTAACTTTTGTTGTCTTTATTTTGATTTTTGTTTTTTCATTTTCTTACAAATTTATTTTTCTTTTCATTGCAGATGGCATGGGACTTCCTCATTTGCAATTAGCAAATATGTATAAAGAAAGCACAACTAATAGAGGTTTGAATGTTTTCAAATTACCTTATTTTTCAATTGTTGAAACATCTTCTCTAAATGGAGTTACTGATTCTGCAGCGGCTATAACAGCCATTTTATCAGGCGAAAAAACTTATAATAATAGAATAAATAAAGACTCATTGGGGGCTAACCTCTCTCCAATTACATATCAACTTAAAGAAAAAGGCTATAAAATTGGCGTTATATCAACAAATACACTTGTAGATGCAACACCTGCAGGGGCATATGCATTTGTTGATGAAAGAACTAGCAGAAACGAAATAGTGGGGTATCTCTTACAAAGTAATTTTGATTTATTTATTGGTGGAGGAAAAGCTTACTTCAACAAACAAGAGGCTGAAAAATATGGGTATCAATATTCTGAAACCTTAAAAAATGGTCCATACATAGGAAAAGAATTAATTGTACTATATTATGGCAATTTTCCTTTTCTCACTGACAATGAAGATAGGGTTCCTTTGGCGGATACTTTATCTTATGCGATAAAGAAATTTGGAAATGATCAGTTTTTTATTATTATAGAAGGAGGAAGAATAGATCATGCTGCTCATGCACATGATACAATTTCTCTCATAAAAGAAATTATAGATTTTGATGATTCTGTAAAAGTGGCTTTAGATTTTTTAAAACAACATCCCAATGATACACTAATCATTGTCACAGCAGACCATGCTACTGGAGGCCTAACCTTAGGGAACGGTTTCATATCCCTAAATAAAATTAAAAATTATGGTTTCTCTTATGAAAAATTTGTAGATATTCTGAACACCACCGACAACTACGAAGATTTTTCAAAAAGGCTAAATTTAAATGTTGATTTGAAAAATTACTTTTATATTTCTAAAAGCTCTTCAAAGACTCTTTCCTACCAATCTGAGATTGTGAAATACTATTACGATTATTTAAACAACCTTGCAGGTATAAATTGGAGTAGCTTTGGTCATACGATAGATTATGTGCCTCTATTCTCAAATATTTCACGAAATGTTTATTTTATAAAAAATAATGAGATTTTCTCTGTTTTTGAGATTTTTTGAAATAAACTGATCTAGTTTGCTATAACTAAGATTATATGAAATTATTTGCCTGACATTAGACTTTGAGAAAAAAATTTCATGATGTATAATCTAAATACAGAACACTTTTGTAGGTTACCCTCCCTCCTGGAGTGTTCTGTCCCCGGAAGAATTCATTTTCAAATTTTGGCCCGTTTTTAAAGAAGACGGGCCTTTTTTATTTTTCAAACTCACTCCACTTTTATTCTTTGAAGAATTAATAACTCAACATCTCCATAATCTCTTGTTTCTACAAGAGTTAAGTTTTCAAAGGCACCAATAAAATTTTCATTCTTGGCTTTTTCGATTATGATATATCCTTCTTCTTCTAAAATATAAAAGTTTTTATCTAATAGCTTTAAAAGTTCGTCTATATAGCCCAAATTAAACGGAGGATCAGCAAAGATGAAATCGAATCTTTCTGAGCTTAACTTTGAAAAAACCTTCCTATAATCGCTTTTTATTACTCTTATATTTTTTAATACGTGTAAAGTTTTTGCGTTTTCTAAGATAGACTTTACTGATTTTGAAGATATATCAACTAAAACACTTTTTTGCGCCCCGTTACTTAAAGCTTCAAATGAAAATATCCCGCTACCAGCAAATAACTCTAAAATAATAGCTCCGTTGAAATCAAACATATTCATTAATGCTTGCCTTAACATAGAAGTTGTGTATCTCGTTTTTGGATCGTTAACTGTCTCTATATACTTATTTTTGAATTTTCCTGTTTCAATTTTTAAACTCATTTAAACCACCTTTCCTACGAAAAAAAGGAGCCTTTTATTTAAGCTCCTTTTTCTCTTTGTTGAGAATAATGGAGCGGATGACGGGATTCGAACCCGCGACCCTCAGCTTGGGAAGCTGATGCTCTTCCGGCTGAGCTACATCCGCAAATCTTTTCTTCTATATTATAGCAAAATAAATTTAAAAATCAATGTTTTGATTCTTTAATTTTTCATAGTTTGTTTCATTAAACAATAAATTAAAAAACTCTTCTAAATCGTTTTTGTTAGCTTTTTGTTGTTCTTTGCGAATATTTTCTTTAAATGTTATGATGTCATGCCGATCATATTTCTTTAGGAACAATTCCTTTTGTTTAGTATTCATAATAAGGTTAAATTTACTCCTTGTTTCCTCATCAGGTTGAATAAATCCTTTAACCTCTTGATATTCTTTTTCAACTTTCTGTGTCTCTTTTTTTTCACGACTTGTTAAACTTTTTTCAACATCCAGAACTTCTTCTTCTTTTAATTCGAACAATAACATTTCTATATCGCTAACGTTTGCTGTATGTAGCAACTCTTGCAACGTATCCTCTATTTCTTTTTGAAGTCGATCAATTTCGCTCAATTCTTCTCTTTCTTTTTCTCTAGACGATTGAGCAGAGCCGGATTCTGGGTCCAAATCTATATTTAGCAATTTAAGTAAATTTTTGGATCCTTTCAAAATTTGTTTTACAGATTCTTCTTCAAATTCATTTAAAGTTTTAATTTTAACCTTCGTAGGCTGGATTTCTTCCATTTTACTAGATAAGTTATCAATAGGAGTTTGGTTTTTATATATTTTTAAAGGCTTTTTATATCTTCTCAACCATAAAAAAGTCAAAACTGCAGTTAGACAAGTTATTGAAAAGATAATAATTTCAACAACTAAAAATAATGAAAAACTTATGTCTTCTTCTCTTTTTTCTATAACAGTACTTTCTTGTTGCTCACTTGCAGGCACTTTTACAATTTGTCGATCATTCTCCATATCAATTGTTTCGAGAATTTCAAGAATTTGATCAACATAAACATTCCCTCGAAAATTTTCCAGGTATACCCCAGCAATTCTATAATTTTTGTTTTGAAAGGCCGATAGCCCTAAATACATTTTGATTTCAGGAATTTCGCTTTCCAATGTTGGAGATAACTCTAAGGCTCTTTGAAAGCAAATTTCAGCCATTTCGTAATTACCATTTCTATAATACTTCAACCCATTGAAATAGTATTCCTTCGCTATTTCATAATTTTGGGCTTGAGCAAAAGTTAATATTAAAATAAACATGAAAGAAAGTATTAATCTTTTCATCATATACTCCATTATTTTCCTATAAGTAATATTTGTATATTTCGTAATTTTCTGTATCATTTATTTCAGAAATTATCCATACCTCTAAATTATTTTTAATGGCAAAATCTTTGATATTTAAATTCAATCTTTGATAAATTCCCGGAAAAGTTTTATCTCTTAATTCATAATACGTAACATGATTATTGTCAAAAACATATAATTTTCCTTTGCAAATTTGCATTCCAAGCCTACCTATATCCTCCCTACCGATTACCTGAACATCATAAGTTGAAGAATCGAAAAATAGTAGTTTATAATCAGAAGTAAGAATATAATAATGTGAGTTATCTTTTTCGTATTCAACAATCTTTCCAAAACTCTCATTTATCGATCTTTGTACTTCTAATAAATTAAAAATTTCATTTAATTTATTGTTTTCAATCTTAGTAATCTTATCTTCAAGAACCACGTATACATCTTTACCATAACTTTTTAACTTAACAAAGTTTACCCCACTTGAGATTTCTTTTTCATTCAGATAAACTATACAATTGTCCAATGAATACTCTATACTCAAAAACCCTAAATCGGGGATATAATACATCTCATTACCTTTTTTAGGGATACTATCGATTTTTTTAATTACTTTAGAATCTTTATCAATAGTAAAAACTCCATTTATAGTTGTAACATAATAAATATCGTTGTAGACTATTCCCCCTAAAACTCGTTCATTTAAAATTTTGTTTAGTTCTCTATCATAAACTCCTGTGGGGCTTTCAAATAAAACATTATCAGCAAATAATATAATCTTTAACCTTTCATTTTTTATATTGCCTATCTTCACAGGATCTTTTAAAATTTTGTTTTCTCGGTAAGAAGAAGGTAACTTAAATATAGATGCCTTTTTAATTTCTTTTTTTACTTCTTGAACAGAGCTTACTTTTTTTTCTAATTCATATTGATATTCTATAAAATCATCATCTTGAAATGGTTTTATAGTTAAAGTTATTAAAGATTCATCAAGAAAGTCTTTTATTTTATTTAAAACATCTTGATCAAGGTAAATGTCGTAAAAACACTTATTTGCATAATAAACTTCATTAACACCTTCTATAATAGCGCTATCTATACTTACTACCCCATCACCGTCACCATTTTTAAATTCAGGATATATTTGAGAAATAACTTTATTGTTGATGTTTTCTTTAATGTTCGAATTAGTTCCTGCTACTACTAAATACTTAATATCGGCTCTTCTGCTAAAACTATTAGCTTTGTTTAAAAAATTGGAATTAGGAATAATATCATTGTAATAAGAATTTATTAAATCTAAATAGAAGGCAGATTCAGATGCTATAGTAGCAATGGTAGCTTTTTCAATCCCCAGCATTTTACTTAGTAAACTCTCATCTTTCCCCCATATTAAGTTTAAAAAAAGAGGATTAGCAAGGTTTGTTCCTTTATTGGGAGTTGAAATAAGTACTAGATTTTTAACATTTTTTATTTCAGGATCGGATTCAAGTGCATATTTTACTATTAAACCTCCTATCCCATGAGCAATAACATCAAACTTCCTGTTAGGAAATCTTTTTAATTCTTGCGCAAATTTTCTACTTTCATATTCTACGTAACTATTGATTCCCGTTCTATCAACAAAAGCATTAAAAGAATCAACATAATTTTTGCTCCTTGTAGAAGTCAAAGGATAATTGTACTTCCATATAGTTCTTGTCGGAAATAATGAAGACCAGATCGAGTAATCATAAATTTTGTCAGATACATTGACTAACTTTCCTAGGAAGTTAAGATCACTTCCAGGTACCAAAATTATATCGGGTTCAGTTGATGGGGTTGACTCTTTCATTATTTTTAATCCATATGAAGCTTCTTCGGGATTATCTAGCACTAAACCAATGTACTTGATTTTTGAAAGTTGGAATGTTTCTGCTTCTATATAATATTGATTGGCTAAGTTTATAATCTTAGAACCCGTAAAATCAGAAATAACAAAAGGCTCATCGTTCGTGGCGTAAACTAAAGAATAATGTACAAAATTGTCTCCATAATACATGTTGGAGGGGATTTTGTATTTTACCGTGAGAGGTAAGAGGGAGGATTCTTTTGAATCATCCGAAAATCCAATTTTATAAATATCACCATAAAAATTCCTATATGATTTAAGTTCTTTATATTCTTGTGAATCTTTAGAAAGAGGAGTTATTGTTAAACTTTTTTTTGAAGAATAGGCATTTTGTGGTATTATTATTTCTAAATCTCTTTTCAATTTTGTGCTCTCAACTGACTTTTGAGTAATATTTAGTGTGATTAAATAGTAAACAAACAGCGCTGTCAAAAAAATCGTTACTAACAAGAAAAACTTTTTCCATTTCTTCATATTATTGATATTGGAAAGAAGATTTTGGTTTTTCAAAAAATCTACCTACTTTCAAGAATATTCCTTATTCCCAACAACTTTTTTACTACAGCAGAATAACTTTTCTGGTTAAGATCTTTAATAACTTTTTCATAATAATTATCGGCTACTATTTTTACTTCTTTAAAATTTAATTTATTCAAAAGAGTTTTTTTATTTATGTCTTTTCGAGTATCTTTCCCTAACTCCTCTTGAGATTTTAATCGATCCTTTAAGTCGTCAAAAATTTGAAACGCTATTCCAAAATCTATTCCAATCTCATGCATTCTTTCACCTAACAGATTTTCTCCTACCATGAAAAAAGGTGCGGAAAATGACAAGCCAAATATTGCACCAGTTTTTTTTGCATACATATCTAAAATGTCTTCAATTTCAACTTCTATATCTTCTTTTTCGAAAATAAGATCTTTCATTTCTCCTTCAAACATCTTCAAAGTGTCTTCTATAAAATATTTTGTTAATACCATTTTATTTTCGATTTTTAAGTTATTTAGTTCCATTACTATCTTTAATGGCAAGATAAATCCATAATCTCCTGCAAGTATGGCTTTATGCTCTCCAAATCTAATATGATTTGTCAAAACACCTCTTCTATAGTGAGCGTTATCTAGAGCAGGTAAATCATCATGAATCAGAGAGGAAGAATGTAGTATTTCAATGGCTATCCCTACTTTTATCAATTCTTCATCTGATACCCTTACCTCTTTCCCAAAATTGTAGATAAACCAAGGCCTGAGCCTTTTTCCTCCGCTTCTTACACTGTAACTTAAAGCTTCTTTCAAACTTTCTTCCATTTCAATTTCTTCAAAAAATTTGATTAGGTGTTTATCAAATTCTTTTTTAAATTCGTCTAAATTATTATCATCCATTCTTAGAGCCCCTTATATTTTGTCTTTTTTGGGAAAACCTTATTCATTATCATTGTCATCATCTTCAAAATTTTCAAATCTTTTTCTTAATTCATCAATATCAAAATTCTCAATTTCTTTTCTAATATCCTTTTTTTCTTCATCGCTTTCTTCAAAATTTAAATCATAAAACAGCGAAGAATCTATTGAATGATCACGAACTATTTGATCATCAACAAAGATTGGGATATTCTCTTTTAAGGCAATTATAATACAGTCGGAAGGTCTTGCATCAATTTTAATTTCTTTAGAATTCTTATCTTTTAAAACTAACTTAGCATAAAAAATATCTTTTTTGAATTTATCGATTAAAACTTTCACAGTTTTTGCCTCTAAACTCTGAATTACACTAAGAAGTAGATCATGGGTTAAAGGTCTTTCAAAGTCTTCTTTTCTCAATATTAAGGCTAATACCCCTGCCTCACAAGGTCCTATCCATATGGGAAGTACCAAACTTGAATCTTCGATTCTTAAAAAAACAATAGGAGAATTGCTAATTTTGTCTATTCCCATCGATACATTACTTACTTCTTTCATAATTCCCGCCTCCAAATTTTTTCTAAGTTTCAGCTATTAAACTAGAAACATCTGAAGAAAATTTTAAAAGACGTTTCTAACCAGCTCTTACCAAAGTATCCTGATTTATTGTTTGACTAATTACATTCTGTACATACTTTCTTAATTCTTCTTCACTTGAAAATTTCTTTGGTTCAATGACCTCATGAATGTATAACTTAACTTTTCCAGGTTTGATCAAAATACTTCCCTTTTTGTTCATATTTATAGTGCCGTCTATGGTAACTGGTAAAATTTTGATGTTATATCTATATGGCACAAGTAAGGAACCCTTTTTAAACTCATGAACTTTTCCGTCTTCACTTCTGGTACCTTCAGGAAACACAGTAATTACATCACCTGTTTGAGTAATCTTGGCAAAATTTTTTAACGCTATTGCTCCACTTGTTGGACTGTCTCTGTCAATCAATATAGAACCTAGTTTTTTTATAAAAGTTCCAAGGAGAGGAATTTTGGAAAGTTCCTTTTTTGCAATAAATCCACTGGGATAAACATATCCTAAGATTAAAGGTATATCAAAAATACTTTGATGATTCGACACTATAACAAATGGTCCTTCTTCTGGAATATTTTCTTTTCCATAAACAGTTACTTCGCTCCATAAAAAACTAAAAGTAGCCCTACCAAACCAAGAGACAACTTCTCTTATGTATCTTCGAGAAGCTTCTTCTCCTTTACGTTTTTCTAAAATTTTAGCCTTTATTAAAACATAACTTCCATAGAAAATAACTACTCCTACAAAACCTAAAAATAACCATATTGAAAAAATTATTCCTTTAATTGCCTGCCAAATTTTTTTCATAAAACCCCACCCTTCAGAATTTTAAAGACGTCTATTTCTTCTATGTTCCCATTTTTGATTTCAAACTTTTTAGACTCCTGTAGTGCTTCTTCCTCTAATTCACTAATTTGTGGAAGAGCAGTTTCTATTTTCTTTATTTTGTTTAGTTGTGTTTTGGTTGCAGGGTTTTTAGGTACAAAAATGCTACATGAGTCTTCATAGGGCAATATCGATGTTTCGTACAGGCCAAAATTCTTTGATATCTTTATAGTTTCATTTTTCGTAAAGCCTATCAGCGGTCTAAAAATCACTTTTTGTGTACTTTCAGAAATTGTTAATATATTTTCAACAGTTTGAGAAGCCACTTGACCCAAACTTTCTCCAGTAATCAAAACCTTCGTATCAGTTATATCAGAAACTTTTTGTGCTATTCTCATCATCGATCTTCTTTGAAGAACAACCGAAAATTGATTTTCTTCCAAATTTTTAAATAACATTTGAATTTTCGTCAAAGGTACAACATACAGGTGAAAAGGAAAAGGTGTATATTCAGATATAATAGCGCCTATTTTGATGATTTTATCCAGCGATTTCGGTCCTGTAAAAGGTGGACTATAGAAATTAACAGCATTAATCACCATTCCTCTCCTTAACATAAGCAAGGAAGCCACAGGGCTATCGATCCCACCAGACAGAAGTATCGTCCCAGTTGAAGAAACACCGACTGGCAAACCTGCAGCTCCTTTAATACGATCTTTAAATAAGTATACTCCTTCAGGTCTTATATCTATTTCAAGGTTAATATCAGGGTGCGTTAAATCAACTGTTAACTGTGGAAGTTTCGACAGTACAAATTCTCCTATTTCACCAGCAATTTCCGGACTTTTCATTGGAAAAGATTTATCTGCTCTATTAACTGATATTCTAAATGACTTTGTCGAATTAACATCATCGTTAAGTGATTCCGCAACTAATTTATATGCTTCTTCTTTCATTTTTTCAAAATCTTTATCTATTTTTTTTGCAACTGAAAAAGAACTTATACCAAAAATTTTTTTTAAATTTTCTAAATCTCTGTTATTGAATGAATATTTTGGTAATAAATATATTCTATTTCCCACAATCTTACATGAAAAAAGATCTTTAAATTTACTTTCTATATTAAATTTAAGCTGCTTCATAAAAAGAATTTTATTTTTGCTTTTTAAACCAATTTCATCAACTCTAACTATGACGATATTATCCAAAATTTTTCCTCCTCAATTTATCAATTATTACATACAATAAAAACTCAAAAACTTATGTTTTGAAAATCATTATTTCTAATCTGTGATCAACACATTTTTTATGAACGCTTTGAAATTCTAAATTCTTAATCAATCTTTCAGGCGTTTAGAATGCTTCCAAAAAAATAATACTATGCTAATTAATTATACCATAAGTAACTTCTGTAGAATATATCTTTGAATTATGTATTCATAAGGCGTTAAGAGAAGTTAAAAATTCGTTGATTTTTTTAAATTATAGTTGATTTTTAGTTAATAAATAAATAAAAATGAACGCTTATGATTGAACAAATATGTTTATGCCTGTAATACCTTTTAATAAAGCATTTTTTGGCAAAGAATGAATGAACGTAACAAATCAGATTTCTTTAGTCATATTTGCAAAATAAGTTATTATGGTGTATAATAATTATTGACTGAACGGTCAGTCAAAGAATGAGGTGGTATCATGGCTAATACAATGAAAACATTAGATAAAATCGAAAAGAAAAAATACATAGCTGAAAAAACGTTAGAATTGATTAGTAAAAAGGGCTTAGCTAATTTTACGATGGAAGATGTAGCAGTCGCTTGCAATGTTTCAAAGGGTTCCTTGTACAACTATTTCAAAAATAAAAACGCTTTAATAATTGCTGCCTTTAGTGCCCTTATGGAAAAAATGTTGAGTTTTTTCGAAGAAAAAATATCTGAGCCCGAATCTGATAGTTTAGAGAAAAGTGCTGAAATTTATACCCAAATCTATTCAGAGATTTTGTCAAGCTTTCCTTCAGGTGATCTATTAAGACTATTAGAAATATTATTGAACTCAACACATGATCCGTCTATGATGCAAACTTTAACAAAAACATTCAAAGAATATTATAATAAAATTCTAAGTAACTTTGAAAAAATATTCAAATCAAAATCAAGTGCTTTGATGCTCCAGGCAATGTTCGACGGATTAGTAATCTATAAGGCATTTGGCGTAGAAATCTCTGATGAAGAAATAGAGGAAAACGTAAGAAAAATAGTGCTTTGCCTTGCTAAGTAAGTCTAAATAACGTTTTTTGATCATTGGTAATTTTATACTTGTTGTATTTTCCGGTGAATGTTTTACAATTCAAAAAATTCGGAGGTGTGTAAGAATGGCGGTTATTGATTCTATGAAAAATATGATGTTAAGACAAAGCTCCAAAATAGTTTCAAGTGTTGTTAGAAGGGCAGATATAGATAAGCTTGCCACCCTTTTCTGGACTTTATCAAAATTATCTAAAGAACCTGCCAAAAGTGGATTAAGAAAATTAGCAGAAGGAGCAGAAAATCATGACCCAATGTTAATGTATTGGTCGGAACTTTTTAAAAGGTCTGAGCCAAAAGTCGTAGAAAAAATAATAAATAATTTAATCATTAATGAGTTCGCTGTCGGTGAAAAGGTAAGACAAGAATTAATGCATGAACATAAAATTGTATTGCCAAAACTCGGTGTTATTTCTCCAACTTATGCATGTAACTTAAGGTGTGTTGGATGTTATGCAGCTCTATATGGTCATAAATATATGTTATCAAAAGAGGAAATGTTTGACGTTATCAAACAATTCAATGATCTAGGCATTTATTTCTTTATCATAACCGGTGGCGAGCCTTTTGTCTATCCATACCTTTTTGATGTACTAGAACATTTCAAAGATTCCTTCTTTTTAATTTACACTAACGGTACACTTGTAACAGAAGAAAATGCCAAAAAAATGGCTGAATTAGGAAATTCAACACTTGCTATATCGATCGAAGGATTCGAAGAAATGACCGATTGGAGAAGAGGAAAAGGCGTCTTTGACCAAGTGAAAAAAGCTTGGGAAATACTCACAAAATATAAATTGATATATGGGGCTTCTGTCACTGCAACACGAAAAAATCACGATGCTATTATGAGCGACGAGTTTTGGGACTTCCTGCAAGAAAATAACGTAAGTTATGTATGGGTATTTCAATTTATGCCCGTCGGTGCAGATGCCTCAATGGATTTAGTCCCAACTCCTGAACAAAGATACGAGAGATTTTATAAAGCTGAAGAACTTAGATTGAGTGGAAAATTCGCATTTGTAGCTGACTTTTGGAACCATGGATTCTTAACAAATGGCTGTTTAGCTGCCGGAGCAAATTATCTACACATAAACGCCAAAGGCTATGTTGAACCATGTGTGTTCCAGCAATTTGCAGTAGATAACATTAGAGAAAAAAGTTTGATAGAAATTTTGAAATCTCCTTTCTTTGAAGCATACAAAAGAACAATTCCATATTCGGATAATCTTTTCAGACCTTGTCCAATAATAGATAATCCTAAAGTTTTCAGAGCTATGATTAAAAAATATAATGCAATCCCACAACATCCAGGAAGTGAAAGAACTATTAACGAATTAGCTCCAGAATTAGATCAACTTGCCGAAGAATGGAAAAAATATGCAGATAAGCTATGGTATGAAGATGGATATTCTGAAAGATATCCCTCTAAACGAGGTGTTTACAACTATGAAACAAGAATGCGAAGATACGCTGAAAATGAAGAAAAATTAGCCATAGATAAAAAGGCATAGAAAGGCATAGTGTTTTTATAACATTTTAAATAATTCACGAAGTAACGGGTTCTTAGAACCCGTTATTTTAATTTATTATTCAATAATAATTAGCTTTAATATGATATAATATTAAAGGCAAAATATAATTGATTCTAAGTTAGAAATAGATTTAAAAAATAAATATTTGTTCATTTTTTTAAAAAAATTAAAAAAGACTCCAAGTGTATCATAAATCGGAGGAATTTGGTAAATGAAAAAGAAATTATCAATAATTACGTTCGGCTGTAAAATGAACCAAGCCGAATCTCAATATATATATGAAAAATTTTCAGAAGAGTTTGAGATCCTTTTTGAAGAAAAAGATGGAAAAAGTGATATTTATATACTCAATACATGCGCAGTTACTTCCGAAGCCGAAAGAAAAGTACGTCAAACTATTCGAAGAATAAAAAAATCAAGGAACAACTCAAAAATTATAGCTATAGGTTGTTATTCTAATTCAAATCCTATAGAGTTAAAAGAAATTGGCGCAGATTTAGTCCTTGGAAATTCGGAGAAAAAAGATATTGAAAAATATTTTGATAAGGAAGGAATATATGCCGATGAATTATTTTGGTTAAAAAACGACCAAAAAATTTTGGTTCCCAAAGAAGCATATGACAATAGAACCAGGTTCTTTTTACCCATTGAAGAAGGTTGTAACAATGGATGCACTTTTTGCAAAATACGAATGCTTCGAGGAACAAAAACATCGAGCTTGTCTCAAAAAGAGATAATAAATAAGATTGATGAATTGATTAAGAAAGGATATAAGGAAATTGTTTTAACAGGAACAAATTTAACGCGTTATGGTTCTGATAATTTAGAATCTTTTGAAGATTTGCTGAAGGCAATCGGCAAAAATTTTGAAGACAAAGAAATTAGAATTAGGTTGACTTCATTATATCCAGACGATGTAACTGACAATTTAGCATTTTTACTCAATAATTATTCTATATTCGAAAAACATTTACATTTGTCTATTCAGCACTTTTCAGACAGAATTTTGAAATTAATGCGGAGAAATTATAATAGAAAAGACATTTATAATTCTATTGAAAAATTAAGAAAGATGGATCAAAATTTTGCTATTACTTGTGATTTAATTGTTGGTTTTCCAAGTGAAAACGAAGAAGATTTAAAAATAATGTTTGATTCTGTTAGAGATCTTAAAATATTAAAAGTTCATGGTTTTAGATTTTCAGCAAGAGAGGGAACTCTTGCTTTTAAAATGGACCATCAAATTCCAGGGAGTGAAAAGAAGAATAGAATTATTGAACTTATAAAAAATTCACAAATTTCTAGAAGAGAGTATTTATCTCGATTAATTAATTCTGAAACCACAGTTTTAATAGAAGAGAAAAATAATAATCATTTACTTGGTTATGATGAATATTATATTCCTCATAAAATAAAATTAGAGTTTAAAAATTGTTCTTCAGATTTAAGGAGTACATTTCTTAAATCTAAAATTATTTCTATCTCTGAAGGAAGTGAAGGGGTGATATCTATTGTTTTATAATGGTAATGAATGGGTTGAATATCCTTTAGTAAGCGCAGATGACGAGGGTTTTGTTAATGGTTATTTAGTTTATGAAGTTATTAGAACATATTCTGGTATACCGTATCGATTGAAAAGCCATTATTATAGGCTTAAAAAATCAGCTAACTTTATGGGGTTTGATGTTCCATCACTAGAGAAGATAAACTTAGTTTTAGAACAAGCAAAAAAAATACATAATTATGACGAATATAAGTTTAAGATTTATGTAACCCCTTTCACTTCGAGTTATAAGACCTTTTACTGTTTCGTAGAAGAATTAAAAGAAGATATTGACATAATTGAAGAAGGGGTTGTAGTTAATATTGCTAGAGAAAGGAAACCTCATTCTTCTATAATACCATATTATGTAAAAACTCCCTTAAACAATTCGGTTAAGTTCATTCATAAGAAATATGATTATTATTATGAATCAATTATATTGAATGAATTTGGTTACGTGGCTGAAGGAACATTTTCAAATATATTTTATGTGAGTAGCGGTGTATTAATTACACCACATCTATCTACAGGAATAATAGCTGGAATTACAAGAACCAGTGTTATAGAGTTGGCCCGTTACTTATCCATGGAAATAGAGGAAAAACCTAATGTTGAGGCATGGGAACTACTATCTGCTGATGAGATTTTTCTTTGCCATACTTCAAAAGGTATAGTTCCTGTAAGAAGAATATTCCCAGACTTCACTTATACTGTGCCAGGGGTAGTAACAGAGGCTTTGTTATCTAACTGGAAAGATTTTATTACTAAAACTCTTGATGAGTAATAATGATTTTAAAAATCAGTAAATTTAGGTTGTTTAAAAATGGAAGAAAGATTTGAAGAGGTTCTAAAAAGATTATCATTCAAAAATCCATCTTTAAAAAAAATATATATTGTTTCAAAAATACGAAACGAAGTCAAAAAATGGCTGCCTGAAGATTTAGCAGAAGAAGTTCATGTGGTTAATTATATAATAAGTGAAAAAACATTATTGTTAGCTTGTTCCAATAATTTTGTGAAACAAGAAATAGTCTTTAGAGAAAACGAAATTTTGAAAAAATTAAATCTTTTTTTTGGAACCGATGAAATAAAAAAAATTAAATTAGTTTGAAGTAACAATTTGGAGGTGCTTTAATGATAGAAAAAGAAAAAGACTATTCTGAAGAACAGATAAAAGTTTTAAAAGGGCTAGAAGCAGTAAGATTAAGGCCGGGTATGTATATTGGTTCAACTGGAAAATCTGGCCTTAATCATTTAGTATATGAAATAATTGATAATTCAATAGATGAACATATAAATGGTTATTGTAATTTAATTCGAGTTACAATCAACGAGGACAATTCTGTCGAAGTTGAAGATAATGGTAGAGGAATACCTGTAGGTATACATCCTATTGAGAAAAAAAATACATTGGAATTAGTAATGACTTCTCTTCATTCAGGAGGTAAGTTTGACAAAAAGGCCTATAAGGTTAGTGGAGGGCTACATGGCGTAGGTGCATCTGTAGTAAATGCCCTATCTGAATACTTCGAGGTAAAGGTATACAGAGACGGAAAAATTTATTATCAAAGATATTCACGAGGTATTCCTCAAACAGAAGTTTTGGTTCTTGGAGAAACTGATAGGACAGGAACTTATATTAAATTTTTGCCAGACAAAGAAATTTTTGATGATGGCGATGTGGTTGTTGAATCAAGGTTGATCGAAAATAGACTAAGAGAAATTGCTTTTTTAAATCCCAATCTTAAAATTATTTTTGAAGATAAAAAAAGAGGTTACAAAGAAGAATTCCACTTTGAAGGTGGATTAGAAGAGTTTATCAATTACGTACTTAAAAAAAGAAAGAAAGAACCTGTTGCTAAACCTATTTATCTATCAGGATCTTACTTGTATATGGAAAATGAACCTGAAATTCAGGTTGAAATCGAACTTGTTTATACACAATCTGAAGATAGTGAAATTATATCCTTTGTAAATAATATTAGAACAATAGATGGAGGAGAACATGAGTCGGGGTTTAAGCAGGCCCTAACACGATTATCTAACGAATTTGCTCGAAAATATGGTGTTTTAAAAGAAAATGATGAAAATTTTAGCGGTGAAGATGTTAGGGAAGGTTTAATAGCTATTATACATGTAAAAATGTCAGAGCCTGTTTTTGAAGGTCAAACGAAAGGGAGACTTGGGTCAAAGGCTGCTCGTGAGGCTGTTAATCAAATTACTAGTGAAAAACTATCTTTATATTATGACGCCAATCCAAAAGAAGCAAAAAAAATTCTTGAAAGAATAAATTTTGCCTTTAAAAAAAGAATTGCAGCTAAAAAGGCAAGAGAAAACATAAAAAGAAAAACGATATTTGAGAGTACTACTCTGCCTGGTAAATTAGCGGATTGTGTATCTAAAAACCTTGAAGAATCGGAACTCTTTATAGTTGAAGGAGACTCTGCTGGAGGAAATGCTAAACAAGCTAGAGATAGATATTACCAGGCAATATTACCTCTAAGAGGAAAAATACTTAATGTTGAAAAAGCTGATTTATTAAAACTACTAAAAAATGAACAAATATCCAACATCATCACAGCTATAGGTACGGGAATAGGTGATGAATTTGACATATCCAAGTTAAGATATGGTAAAATAATTATAATGACGGATGCCGACGTCGATGGAGCTCATATTCGCACCTTAATTTTAACCTTTTTCTACCGATATATGCGTCCTCTTATCGAAGAAGGTCATGTATACATAGCTCAACCACCTTTATACAGATTTGAGGTAGGAAACGAACATTTCTATGCTTATTCAGAAGAAGAGTTAGAAAGACTCAAGGAAACATATGCAAATAGAAAGTGGAGAATTCAAAGATATAAAGGATTAGGAGAAATGAATCCCGATCAATTAAGAGAAACAACAATGGACAAAAATACAAGGAAACTTGTTCAAATTAAAATAGAAGATTTAGAAGCTTCCAACGAAATAATTGAAATACTTATGGGAGATGATCCAGCTATTAGGAGAGAATTTATTGAAAATAACGCATATAAGGTGAAAGAGCTAGATGTTTAATGAAATCAAAAAAAATAACATTACATTTTTTTTATTTTTTTCTTACAGGTTTAGTTTATTTTCATATATTTTATAGTTTTTTTGTGTATAATAATAAACTGATAAGCCAAACTTTTGTCGTTAACATTGATAAAAGTGTTTATTATATCTCATTTAATAATAGATATATTTATTTTGATATTTTTGATAATGTCACATGCGTGAGTGATATTGAATATCCAAAGTTCATAAAAGTAGTTTTTAGCAGTGAAGAAGAAAACAGACAAAAAGAATTAGATTTCGTGAAAAGTTTTTTTTGGATTCCTCAAATTATCAGTATAAATTTTCCTAAAAAACAAATCTTTTGCTATAATAATGTTATACTAAATTATTACGATTTAGGAGAAATAATGGTTTTTTTTGAAACTCATAAAACTGAATTTCTACAAGATTTAAAGGCTGGTGAATATTTTTTAATGGGGCAATCTGTTTTTAATATTCATGATCGGGGGCTTTGATATGGCAAAAAATTTCTTAATGGGAATAGATATAGGTAGTTTTTTACTAAAAGGAATACTTTTCGAAGTTGATGAAGAAGGGTATATAAGACCTATTTCATATGCAACTTTGCCTGTTGAAGGTATTATCAACGGCGAGATTCAGGACATGGAATCATTAAGGAGAACCCTTCTAACACTAATTGAGTTCCTTAAACAACAATCACAAAGAAAGGTAAAAAATGTTGAAATAATCGTTGGATACTCTACAAACAATCTACACATTACTCAAGAAAACTTTACTATTGAGTTCAGCAAAAGAACTGAAATTAGAGAAAGAGAATTGCAAAACATCAAAAAAAACATAACTAAAAAGTACATCGAGGAAGGTAAAATTATATTAGATTCATCTTTTGTAAAATTTATGATAGATAATAAAACTGTCAAAAATCCCGTTTCATTTTATGCAGAAAATTCTCTAACAACATCATTGAATATTGTATGGGTCGATGAAAATTCTTTTTCTCTACTCATTAATGTTCTTAAGGATGTTATTCCTTCTTCTCAAATACCACTTTACGATTCTACTTTGTCTGCTAGTTATGCAACCACAACACCTAACGATAGAAATGTAGGTATAACAGTAATTGATCTAGGATATAATGCTTCAAGATCTATCATTTTTAAAGATGGCATTCCTAAACTTTTTTACTCATTTCCTTATGGCACAAAATATGTCTTAAAAGACATCTCGAATGTGTTAAAGGTGTCTGAAAAAGAAGCTCATAGATTATTAGTCGAAGAAGGTTCTTGTTTGAGAGATACAAGAACTATAAAAAAAGTTGAATTTCAACCAATAACAGGAACAGGAATGTCTTATACATCTCTTGGACTTTTAAATAAAATAATTTATGCTAGAGTGAGAGAAATTATAAGCAGACTAAACGGAGAGCTGTCAAAAATTAGCTACGAAAAAACTCATGAAATAGGTGCTCTGCAAGGTGGTATAGTATTAACTGGAGGAGGTTCAAAAATAAAAAATATAGATCAAACTATTAAAGAGCTTATGGGTGAAAATTTTAGAAAAAGCTCATTAATTTTACATGATTACTTTAGAGATGTCCCTGAAGAGATAAGGAAAGATTCTTCATTTCTCCCAGTTTTTGGAATCGTAGACAGGTATAGACTCGATCTAATGGAAGAAAGTTTTTACGAAAGATCAAGGGAGTCTTTCTCTACAGAATCTCCTCAAAAATCTAAATCATCTGCGAAAGAGGGTACATTTAAAACGTTTATTAAAAAGATAACTGGGGGTGAAGAGGATGCCTTTTGAAATTGAAGAAATTGATAGACAAAAGAAATTATTCACAAAAAAGAGCACGTATAAAATAAAAGTAATTGGAGTAGGTGGAGCAGGTAACAACGCTATTCAACGAATGGTTAAAAAAGGGATTAGAGATGTAGATTTGATTTCCGCAAATACTGATGTGCAAGTGCTAGAAAACAATGATGCTCCTATTAAAATCCAATTAGGAAAGGAATTAACTCGAGGATTAGGAGCAGGAGGAGATCCGGAAATTGGAAGAAAGGCTGCGTTGGAAAGCTTGGAGGAGATAAGAGATATATTACAAGATACCGATCTTTTATTCATAACAGCTGGTTTAGGGGGTGGAACAGGTACTGGTGCTGTTCCTGTTGTTGCGGAACTAGCAACCCAAATGGGTATTTTAACTGTAGCCATAGTTACTACGCCCTTTCATTTCGAAGGTTCTACGAAAGAAAGAATTGCTTTAAAAGGATTTCATGAAACCAAACGTTATGTAGATAGTTTAATAAAAATATCAAATGATAAACTTATCGATAACGATGAAGATATCCCGATCGATAAGGCTTTTGAAAAAGCTGATGAAGTATTACTCCAAGCAATCACTGGAATCTCTGACTTAATTACTAAACCAGGCATGATCAATCTTGACTTCGCCGATGTAGCTGCAGTTTTAAAAATAAAAGGTTCAGCAATGCTGGGAATTGGTCTAGGAAAAGGTGAAAAAAGAGCTGAAGAGGCTATTAAAAATGCTTTAAATAGCAAAATATTAGAAGATCCTGTAAGAAATGCCACAGCAGCACTTGTTAATATTTCTGGAAAAAATCCTACCACTCAAGATGTTCGAATAATAAATGAAATACTTCGTTCTTATGCGGTTGATGATGCAAAATTAAAAATGGGTATTACTATTGATGACAAACTACCCGATGATTTAATAAAAGTTACTATAATTGCTTCTGGATATGATAAACTTCCGGGAGAAGAAAATTATATTGACTTGTATGAACAACCGGCACTTTACAGACATTTTGGCAGAGGAATTGTTGAGGAAGAAATAGAAAAATTAAATAAGTATTTAAAAGATCATGCAGAAGAAGCGATTATCGAACAATCTAAATAGTAAAAAAAACCAATATGACAAAAATATATTTAATATTTACAATTTATATAACAAAACTGAAAATAATTTTGTAGCATCAGAGGATTTGTTAGGTAAGTTTTTTTACAAATATGATGATGAAAACATTACAGACTTTCATTTTGAACCTAACAGTAACAACGTTTGTGTTAAAACTAGATATTGTGGAAATTTAGTAGATTTGAACCCTATGAGTTTGTACGAATACGATATATTTTTGAATAAACTGCTTATTAACTGCGGTTTTGACATAATAAAAGATTTTGAAAATATAGATGGTTCCTTTTCTTTTGAGAATACCAATTTTAGAGTTTCATTTGTTAAATCTTCTCTTGGCATTAGTTGTGTACTAAGAAAACTCAAAAATATAAATGATATCAGAGTTGAAATGGATCCGATAATAATTTCAAACATTGAAAAAATGATGCGTGAAAAATCAAAGGTACTTATTTTTTCTGGACCGACAGGTTCTGGTAAAACTACAACGATGCAATATGTAGTTAACAAATTTAAAAACAAAAGAAAGGTTCATAGTATCGAAAATCCTATAGAATATATTAATCCTGATATAATACAGGTAGTTTCTAAAGATGACGGGGAGAAAATCAATATATTAAAGTACATTTTAAGACAGGATCCAGACATAATAGTGGTAGGAGAGATTAGAGAAAAAATGTTTGCAAAACTATTATTTGAATCAGCAGTCACCGGACACTTGGTCTTTTCAACAATTCATACAAAAAATGTCTTTTTAATTTTTCAGCGCTTAAAAATGCTTGGTATAGAAGTAAAAAATATCTCTGAAAGCCTAGATTTTTTATTGAATCAACGTTTAATACCAAAAAAATGTGTAAATTGTAAGGGAACAGGATGTGAAGCTTGCTACGGTACTGGCAAAAGAGGTTATTTAACCATATTTGAAGGATTGTTAGTTTCAAATGAGCTGAAAAGAGATATCTCTTTAAACAAAAGTATTTCTTTCATTAAAGAGAAATATAAAAACTCAGAAAATTACTTAGATCCCTCAATTAAACTCAGGGAGTTTTTAGACAACAATTTAATTAATGACGAAGAATACTACGTCAATTTTCATTCTTTTTAAGTTAATATAAAATATATAGGAAAGTAGGTAACTTAATTGACTTACTTTTCAAGAAGTCCTGAAGAATGGAAGAAGTACGATGAAGAAAGAAAAAAAGAAAGAGACAAAAAAAACAAGCCAAAAAAAATGGTGGCAAAATACACTTTATTCATTATAATAGCTTTGTCGATTGTTGCTGTTTTTTTTACTTTATTCGGCCCCCGATTTTCAAGGTTTATTTTTTCTCATAGTGTAACCAAGAAAGGAATTAATTTAAATTTACAAACTCAAGATGATTACTATTATCCTGAAGCAGTTAAGATAAAAATCTACATACAAAATACTAAAAATAAAAAAGATTATATAAAAATTGAGGATTTTACTTTCCAAATTGTAAAAATCTCAGATTCGCAGGTTATTCATCATTTCTCATCACCTGAAACTGTTGAAGCTCAAATTCAACCTCTTCAAACGTTGCTACTTTTTGATTTATCAAAAGAATCAGAAATAAAAGCTTTACCTGACGGAAAATATCAAGCAACTGCTTCCTTTTTGTATAATGGAGAGAGAATAAATCTTACGAGAGATTTTTATTATAATCAGAGACTAGTACTTAATACCTATCCTAAGGAAATGTTTTATTTAAAAAACGAATTCCCAGTCTTTTCAATCGTCGCAGTGAATAGAACCAATAAAACAATAACTGATGAACTTTTTGGTAGAATAAAGATCAATGACAAGAAAAAGGAAGTACATGAGCAAAGTTTCTTTTTTGGTCCTCTAAATTTAAAATCTTTAGATAGTATTGCCTTTGAACTACCTTTAAATAAAAATTTTGAGCCGGGTATTTATAATTCAGTTTTTGAATTTGAATCAACTGAGGAGAATTACTATGCTCCTTTGATTGTTGTTGAAAAAATAGAAAAAGATACAAAAGACCTTTCTCTCATTTTTTATACTACAGTTTTTATTTCCAGAGGAGATCCCTTATACTTTGAAGCAAACCTTAAAAATTCTAAGAAGAAGCCCAGACCTTTAGAAATTGAAAAACTGGGATTTAGACTTTACTACGAAAATCAATTGATTTTTAATTACGAAAATAATGATGCATTTAGAATATATATATCAGAATTGGGTACAACAAAAGTATTTAATTTATCAGATGTTCGCTACATTACCCTCGATCGAAGTGGAAATTATCAAGTCGAGTTTAGTGTCACTATAGGAAATAACACTTTATCGAAACAGCAACAATTAAGTGTATATTGAAAATTAAGAGGTTAAACTTTATGTATGGATACATTTCCATTTACTTTCAGCCAACTGATGAGGAATTAAAATCTTATCTTTATTACTATTGTGGGTTATGTCACTCTTTAAAAGGCGATTTGGGAGTTATATACAGACCTTTTATAATAAGAGAAGTTGTTTTTTTTATGATGCTTCAAAATCCAATCAGTTCGGTAGAAAAGTTCAAATGTCCTTTCGCAACTTTTAAAACAAGATACAAACCCAAAACTATAGATTTTATAAAACCATATTCATTTCTCAATTTATTAATTATTTATGGAAAAATGTTGGATTTCAAATACGAGAATGCGCATGTTCCTCAAAAAATGATTAACAATTTCAGAGAAAAACTCTCATCTTTTTTTGATGCACCTTTTATAGAAGAATTTGAAAGCTACATACAGTTGCAACAAAGAGTAGAGCAACTATCTCTGGACTTAGATGAGTACGCCAAACCTTCTATAAAAATAATGGAATTGTTATTTCAAAAATTTTTCTCTGATAGTTATTTGGACGTAATTCCGATAATTATAGCATATTTAGTTTATATGTTAGACAGCATTTACGATTTTGAAAGAGATATTAAAAGAAAAAAATTTAATGCTATATCTCAAGCTTTCAATGTGAATAATATTCTAAATTTGGAAAAGGATCAAAAGGAAAGATTGCTATTTACTTATGATCTATGTGCAAAAGAGCTCATAGAAAAAATTGATTTTTTTGCAGAATATAATAATCACCTGAGTAAAAAAATAGCCTCTTTTTCTTTAATTTATCACAGAGAGAAAATAACTCACATACTAAATGGAGGAAAATCTCATGAACAACCAAAAAATTATTCAAAATTACCTAAAACAAGGCGACTTCAAAAACCTGTTTTTAAATTACCAAAACAATAATGATCTTAAAAATGACATTGATAAATTTAGGGCTGGATACTATAAAAAAGAAGCTTCAGGTTGCGGAGGATGTCTTCAATGTTTAGGTGCCACTGTTTGTATTGACACTATTTGTGAATGCTTTGGCGGGGACTTTTGTCGCTGGTTTTAAATATTTAACTATGAAGAATCTTTATAAATTAAACCCTCTTGTTCAAACCTCATTGCTAGTTGTTATTTTTTATCTCATTTTCATATTTGCGAAATTTTTAGGGATAGCTCCCAACGTTGTCAGTATATTATTACCTTTTGGAACGTTTTTCTTGAATCGTTGGTATACAGGAATTTTCTCTATTGCTCTTTTTATTTTAATTATAATTAGCGGATTTGTAATTGAAGGAATTGGAATCTTTTTACTTTTTATGCTTCCAGTTTTGATATATAAAAGTTTTAATAGAAAGTTTTTAAAACATATATTAATAACTATTGTAGGTGTATTTTCATTTTCTTTAATGTACTGTTCTTTTGGTAACCTTTTACCGGAATTTCTTTTAAAAAATAATTTAATGTGGATATTCTTTCTTTCGTATATAATTTTTGCTAATTTCTACGGTTTTTTACTAAATAAGTTGAAAGATGAAATAGCCAATCTTATAAAAAGGATGAAAATTAAATGAATTACACTATAACTGATGTTCCTGGAATCAAAGTTGGTCACTATACTGATTTACAGGCTGTAACAGGTTGCACAGTAATTTTAGCTGAAAGCGGAGCTATTGCTGGAGCTTGTGTAAGCGGATCAGCTCCCGGAACTAGAGAAACCGATTTATTGAAACCAGGCAATTTAGTTCAGCAAGTTCATGCAATCCTTTTAACAGGAGGAAGTGCTTATGGTCTAGATGCTGCAAGCGGAGTTATGGAATACCTTGAAGAAAAACATATTGGATTTCAAACGGATACGATAAAAATTCCTATTGTTCCTGCTGCAGTTATTTACGATTTAGATATTGGAAATCCTTATGTTCGCCCTACGAAAGAGTCTGGCTACATCGCTTCAAAAAATGCAACAGATCAAGAAGTAATACAGGGCAATGTTGGAGCTGGAACTGGTGCCATGATAGGCAAAGGAGCAGGTAAGATTTTTTCCATGAAAGGTGGTATTGGAAGTTATTCCATAGAAGTTGGTAAGGGAATAATTGTTGGAGCTATCGCTGTTGTTAATTCAAGTGGTGACGTTTATGAAAATGGAAACATCATAGCTGGAGCTATTGATGAAAATAATAATTTTCTTAACATATATGAACTAATGAAAAAAAGAGCATTTAAACCAAACTTGTGGGAAAATACAACTTTATCTGTAATTGCAACAAATGCAAGGTTGACAAAAGAGTGGGCTAACAAAATTGCTCAAATTGCAAATGATGGATTCGCTAGAGCTATAAAACCCGTTCATTCATTATTCGATGGAGACACGATTTTTTGCTTATCTACAGGAACTATAGACGTTGACTTTTTCGAAATTTCATTGATCGCAGAAATTGCTGCTGAGGTAGTTGAGAAATCCATAATTAACGCTGTTAAACATGCTAAGAAAATTGATAATTGTCTAAGTTATTCTGACTTATTCTTATAATACATCAAAAAAGGCAAAAATTTTCGCCTTTTTTAACTTATTTAACTACTGAGCTTTGCAGTATAACCCGCTTCATTCAATAATTCAATAATTTTTTTAGGAGATTCTTCAGTTTCAACTTCAACCTTTTTATTGTTTAAATCTACCTTATAATCGGAGACTATGTTCGATGATTTAAGTTGTTTTTCTATAACTGTCTTGCAATGATTGCAAGACATATCAGGAACATCAAAGATATATTTCATGGTTATCCCTCTTTTTTTGTAATTTTTTTTCAATAGTAGTAGAGTTTAAAATAACATTTATGGAACTTATAAACATAGCTATTTCTGATATTACTGGGTGCATAATTCCCATCATAGCCAAAGGAATCATAATTACATTATAAAAAAATGCCCAGAAAAGATTTTGTTTTATCTTTTGAAAAGTTATCTTTGAAATTTCTATAGCGTCTATTATTTTAGATATTTCACCTTGAATTATTATTATATCTGCACTTTCTATTGCAAGATCCGTACCAGTACCAATAGCTACCCCAATCTCTGATGCTTTTAATGCAGCTGCATCGTTTATTCCGTCTCCTACCATACAAACTCTTTTTCCTTCAATTTGATACTTTCTAACTATACCAACCTTTTCACTTGGACTAACATTCGCCCAGAATTCATCTACTCCAACTTGTTCTGCCACAATTCTGGCAGTAACTTCATTATCTCCAGTAACAAGAATCGGCTTAATGTTCATATTTTTTAATTCATAAATTGTATTTATAGCATTGGGCTTTATTTTATCTGCAATTCTTATATATCCTCTTAAATGATCGTTTATCGAAACTTCAACTATCGTCTCGCCCAGTTGCAAAAATTTTTGATATCTACTAAAATCTTTCGGTTTTCCAATAAAATATGAATCGCCTCTATATGTCCCAAAAATCCCTAATCCAGAAATTTCTTCTACTTCTTCCAAATTTATATTTTCAATATTTTTGAGTTGATAATTATTTTTTACATACTCAATTATAGAATTGGCTAATGGATGAGTTGAATTCTCTTCTATATTTGCAACTACCATCAAGGTTTCTTCATCCAAATTATGCCAAACGACACTTGGGCGACCTTCTGTGATAGTACCAGTTTTGTCAAACAATACAACATCGATATTTTTAGCCATTTGGATAGCTTCTCCATTTTTAATTATCAATCCTCTCTTTGCAGCTGCACCACTAGCTGACAAAAGTGCCATAGGGGTAGCTAACCCTAATGCACAAGGACAAGCAATTACTAAGGTGGCAATAAAAGAAAATAAGGCTGTCGAAAAAGGACCGGCATCGACAAGAACCCAAGGTAAAATATTTGACATCCTTACCAAAAATGGTTGAAATGTTTCGTAATTAAAAAACCGAAAAAATCCACTCAAAAAAGCTAGTGAAAAAACGATAGGTATGAAATAAATCGTAATTCTATCTGCAAATGCTTGAATAGGAACTTTTGAAGATTGAGCTTCTTCTATTAATTTTATCATTTGGTTTATAAATAGATCTTCTCCTATCTTTTGAACTTCTACTTTGAGAACTCCAGATTCAATAATGGTTCCACTGATCACCTGATCTCCAACTGTTTTGAACACGGGTAATGATTCGCCTGTCACCATGGACTCATCAATAGTGGCTTTTCCTTCTATAATGACGCCATCAACAGGGACCTTTTCACCCTTTCTTATCAATATCTTATCTCCAATTTTTACCGCATCAACTGGTAGCTCTACTATCTCATTATCAATTAACACATTAGCTTTTTCTACTTTCAAAGCTATTAAAGCTTGGATATCTTTTGAAGCCTTATATTTCATTCTAGATTCAATGTACTTGCCTAAGATATTTAAAGTTACTAGCATAGCAGAAATACTACCAAAAGATTGTATTTTTATTTCAAATATTACTAAGATAGTCGTAAACCATGAAGATAAGGCTCCTATTGAAACCAAAGTGTCCATGTTAGTATGAAAATGGGATAAAGCAATCCACGCACTTTTTAATGTTTTTCTACCAGGATAAAAGAGTACAATTCCTCCTCCAACTAGTTCGATAAAGACCATGTATGGAATATGAAAACCACTCATATGAAAAATCATAATTATCATCAATGGAATAGTAATAATTAAAGAAATAATTAGATCTTTCTTTGCTTCTTTAAATCGTTTTTCTATTAAATTTTCTGTTGGTGTTTCTCTAGATACTTTATAACCTATACCTTCCACCGCTTTTTCTATATCCTCAATTGTAACTTTTTCATCCGCAATTACTATCGCCTTTTCAGTAGCAAGGTTTACCGAAACATACTTCACCCCATCTATATTTTTTATAGCTCTTTCTACATTCCTGACACATGAAGCACATGTCATTCCTTGTACACTAAAGCTAATTTCTTTTTCTTGGAATGTAGATACTGAATTTTGTATAGATGTATTAATTTGTGATTTCATAATACAACACCCCTATAATTAATAAGCCTTATTTAAGTATTTAATAACTTCTTCAAGTTCTTTTAATTTAATATTTATCTCCTCTTGATCTTGTGAGGAAATAGCTTCTTTCAAACAAGTTTCAATATGTTTTTTCAAAATATCTGTATGAGCATTTTTTAAAAGTGATATAGTTGCTAATAGTTGTTTAGATATGTCTATGCAATATCTTTCTTCCTCTACCATCTTTATCGCTGCTTCTAGTTGGCCTTTTGCAGTTTTCAATTTATTTAGAGCTTTCTGATGCTTCAATTATTTTTACCTCCTATGGGAATTTTACCACCCCTAGGTAGGGGGTAAAATAATTATAAACAAATTACTTTTCCTCATTGTTAAATAATAATTAAAACATAAATATAAAACAGCCCGTTAAAGGCGGGCTGTTTTGAAGAAAAAATTTCAAATGAAACATATTTTGTTTGTCCTATTTATTCAACTCTTGAGATACTTAATTTTACTTGTTTTACACCATTTTCTTTAGTAGTTCCTAATAACTCGTTTATAGCTATTAATAATTTATTTTCTAGTTCTTTCTCTATACCAGATTTTCTAAACTGCTCAGGTGAATATGTAGAAAATATTATTCTAAGTGTGTCAAATACCTTTGCAAATGATTTTTCTACTTTTTCTTTAATTTCTTCATCCGCTACAACAAATGAAAATTCTGTTACATAAACACGATTGTTTAAATTTATCCTAATTGGATATTCTCCTTTAATAATATCGACAGTGATATCTGTCTGTTTTTCTACATACACAATTTCTGGTTTCTCTGAACCATAAAACTTAATATCTGTGTAGCCAAGAAATTTGGGGTGGCTAGGATCTTCTTTTATAGAATAAACACTTACTTTATCGCCGGTAAATCTAAGATATAAATAACCATTTGCCATTTTAATTCCATTTACTCCCTTGAGGTCTAACTTTGACTTTATTATAGGAGTTTCTGGATTGGAAATATCTGCTATATCAATACCCTCATCTAACCTCAAAATGTACAAGTAATTATCATTTTGAATAACGTCCGTTACATTACCAGATGTTTGAATACTTGAAATTTCTTTAGGATTGTTTGGATCTCCAACTTCGTAAATAGTTACTCCATATTTCCCACTTGGAGAATATAGATAAACTTTTTTGGTAACTTCTTCCTTGGTTGAAAATCTTATTTGAGTTGTTGATTCTCCACCCTTGCCATCTTTTGCTACTATTTTTAAGGTATAACTTTTTCCAGGTTCCAAATAATTATACTCATAAAAATAGTTTGTAATATTGCTTGCAATAAGTTTTTCTTCTTGAAAACCTTCTTTTAAGTATATATCAAATGTCAACTCATCATTATCTAAATCTTCGCTTTGCCAAACAAAATATATCCTTTCTCCTTCTATTTGTTGATTTTCGGTAGGGGATAGAACTATAGGCTGTGAAGGAGGTACATTTTTTAGAAACACATAAGGATTGGAAAATCCAAAAACTTTATTTTCCTTTACAACGGCAAATTTAAGCTCTAAACCTTCAGAAGGAAGGGAACTTAGCAAAACAACATTTTGAGACGAGGTCTTAAAAGGCTCATATATACCAGCATTATTTTTTTTGTATATTAAATATTGATCGTAACCCGACGGAAGAGTAATATATAAATCGTTACCCTGCCATTTGTAGTCAATACTGAACTTAATGGAGTTTCTATTTAATTTAACATTATCTAATGTCATATTGTCCTTAATGAATAAAGAGGGCTCTGAATAATAGTAATAGGCAATGTTATTATCATCTACTGCTAATACATTTAATTCATAAGTACCTTCTTCAACTTTTAGCTCTATTGGAGTACCTATAGGAAAGACAGATTCATAGACATTTAAACCTTTTAGTTCAACTTTTATTTTACTATAAGGTTCTGTCATGTTGCTTTCTTTGTTTATTGAATAATTAATTGTTACTTTATATTTCTTGCCTAAAAATATGACAGAGAAAGTTATTATGATTGCAACCACTACAATTGCAATTATTGTTGATATTATAATCGCTCTTTCCCTATTATTTCTAGGTTTTTGCTCTTTACTTCCTTCTATCAGCTGTTCATATTCTAACTTATTTTCTTTCTTATCTGGATTGCCTTGATCAGCCATGTCTATCCCTCCAACCGTTTATACATTTTAATATAAGTTTCAATTGGGACCACTTCTGGCCTTACTAACTCGTTAAGACCTATCTCTTTTAATAAAGTTTCGGGGTTGCTTATTATACTTTTTAAGTTATTTTTTAGTGTTTTTCTTCTATTAGAGAAACACTGATGTATAAATTTCATAAATTTATCCGGATCTAATTCCTCAAGATTTTTGTGGTTAGGTGTCAATTTTAAAACAACAGAATCAACCTTTGGAATTGGAACGAAATTAGTCTTCGAAACGTCCATAATTTTATCGACATCATAGTACGTCTGAACGAAAATGCTTAATGGACTGTAAGCTTTTCCAGCTTGAGCTATCATTCTTCCACCAAATTCCTTTTGAAACATTAATACTGCGTAATCAAAGTTAGGAGATTCCTTAAGTATTTTTTCAAGGATCGGTGAAGAAATATAGTATGGGATATTGGCAACATACTTTAACTTTTTATAATCTCTAATTTGCGACAGATCCGCTTTCAGAAAATCCTTAAAAATCAATTCTATATTATCGTAATTCTTCAACTTTTCAATTAACAGAGGTTTAAGTCTTTCGTCAATTTCAAAACTTATAACATTTTTGGCTCTTTTTGCAAGTTCTTCAGTCAATATACCAATCCCGCTACCTATTTCAATAACTGTATCTTCGAAAGTTACCAAACTTTTTGTGACTATTTCTTCAGCAATACTACGAACTGTAAGAAAATTCTGTCCCAAACTTTTTTTTAATTTAATGTTATACTTTTTTAACCATTCTGATGTAGTCAACTAACTTATCACCTTCGACCTGATTTGCACAAAACGCAACTCATTTTTTTAAAATAAATCTGTGACATTCCCAACAAGACTTATTCCAGTATTTACAAAACTCATGAAAAATTGTACAGTGCTCATAACTTCAACTACGTTTGTTAATGCATTTTTTGGAACATATATTATATCCTTAGGTTTAATTTCTGGATTCATAGATGTTTTTACTGGTGCTGCTTTTATTATACCAGATAAATCAAGAGTAATGGGTGGATTTTCAGGACCGTCTTTAAATAAGTAGACAGTAGACGGTTGTGCAGACTTTGTAGTGTTTCCAGCTTTAAGTATAGCATCCAAGACTGTCATACCTGCATTGTATGAAACTAAACCGGGTCTCGCCACTTCACCAAAAACATATACTACTGGTTCTTCAGCAGGAGGAACATATACAATTGAACCTGGTTTCACTAATATATTTCTAAGGTTGTCTACATTCGTAAGGTCTACTAATATTTCTTCGCTTTTTTCTGTATATATGATCGCATTTTCTTGATTTTTCCAGTCTATTTTTGAACCTGAAAGAATTTCAACCAAACTTATAGGAATATCGGTTCTAATACTTCTTGGATCTATATTTCCTAAAACAGCTATGTAAGATCCCTCTAAATCCGGTTGAACTATAACATAAGACCCCTTCGGAACTTCTCTGGTCAAATTATTCAATAGATCATTTGAATTAAAGCTTTCAATTAACTTTCCATCTTTATAAATTTGTATTACTCCTTTATCAACAGGTGAAAAGCCATTAACTGCAGAAAATACATCTATAATCCTTACAATATTATCTCTAATAACTCTAGTTTCCCCTGCTTTATACACTATCACTTCATTAGAAGCTTTCTTATAAATTTCTATAAAGACCTTCCCCTCCAAAGGAATCAACTTCAAACTATTGTAATCAGAAGCATTTATAGTTCCAGATTTGTTGAATGTTTGATATCTTATTTCATAAGCGTCACCTAAATTTAAAGGCAATAATAACTCGTACAATGTATCCCCTAATGTATATTCTACAGTTCCTGAGATTTCTCCAAATAAATAAGCCTTTCTTTCCATAGAATTAGCTACAATGGTTGAGCCAGGTTGAACGAAGACTTCTTTTAAGTTACTTAATTCTTTTGTATCAACTTTAATAGCTTTGGTAATCCCTAGAGTATCTATTATAACTAATTCTCCTGAAAAATCCTTAGTGAACCCATGTCCTAATCCTAAAACTTTGTCCATAGTTATATTTTCACTTGGAAGGAAACTGATCTTACCCGTTTGATTAAAAGCTCCAGTCAAATATACGTAATTCCTTTTTGATGTCACTTGAACAAAATCACCATTTTTAAGCTGAGAATCTAAATTAGATTTAATGTTGTTAATTTTTACTTCTTCAACAACCTCTTCATTTATTCCTATCTTAGATAATAAAGTTCTTACATTCATGTTTTCATGTTTTTCAAAATCAACTCTTTTCGATACCTCTTCTGAATTTACATAAACATAGCTCAGAAATTTATTGATTATGACCGTATCTCCTGGAAGTAAAACGAAATCTTTTCCTTTGGCTATCTCGTCTAATGACAAGCTAATAACCTTTGAATCTCGAATTATATTTATTGTATCATTAACTTGATTAAGCAAAATATTTATATTAGCGACAGAATCTAATAAAGCTATCGCTGATTTAATTCCCATTCCCTCAAAATAGTCTAAAGAGGCTGTACCAAAATCAGAAAACACGAGTACTTTATTGGTATAATTTAAAGGAATTATAACAGTATCTCCTGGACTTAAAAAGAAATCTTCCGATTTAATAATACTTTCTGAATTGATTTCTTTTATCTGTGAATCTCTGATAACAACTATTTTTGGTGAAATTTTGTTTACAGGAATATTCATTACTGAAATAACCGACTTTAAACTAATTCCTTCATAGTAATCTAAAGAAGTTGTACCAAAGTCTGAAAAAACATTGATTTTATTTGTGTAATCATATGGAAATAAAACGAAAGATCCAGATTGAATGTATGGATCCTCACCTTTGTTTCCACTTTTTAACCATCCAACACTTACTTTTTGCTCTTTTCCATCAGGGGTTCTAATTAAAGCATATGAGGACTTGTTTGCATCTTGAAATCCCCCTACTTGGCCAATAAGATCCGAAAGCTTTATCTTCTCGCTTTTAATATCGATTACTCCATTAACCTTTGTGTTGCCAAGAACCGTTACAGGAAATGGCGCGTATTTTACTACACCAACTGTAATCTTGTTAGTTTTTATATAACTTTGCATCTTAGTTGAAATTTCTTGCTCCAATTGATCTAAAGTCTTTCCTTCTGCTTTTATTCTTCCAAGAGGAGGAACAGTTATGTCTCCTTCAGGACCAACGATTAATTCAGAAATCGAATACTCTGGATACCCTAAAACCCAAATGCCCAATGCATCTCCTATTCTAACGTTATATGAAAAGGAAAGCAAAGACAAAATAACAAACACAGCACATAATAAAAAAGACTTTTGTCTACTCATTTTTTCCTCCTCCATAGTTATAATTTTTAGTAATATCTTTAATAATTTTTTAACTTTTTTATTGATTAGTTTGTTTTTATAGAAAATTTTATAATTTGAAACTTCGGTAAATCTAAATTTTGTTTGCACATTTTATATTTTAACAAATATAAGAACTGCTTAGAAACATATTTGTTTTTTTAATCATTCTAAATCATCTTTATAAAAGGCCATTTGCTCGATTAAACTAATTTCTTGAGAGTCATAACCCATAATTTTTAAACTATCTATGTATTTTTTAGCTAATTTTTTGTTGTTTGATTTCAAAGCTGATTTACTTTTTAAAAGTAAGATATTATACCTAATCTGTTCAGCTTCGGGTTCTTTTATAGTAATAACTTCTGCATAGTTATTTGTCTCGTACAAACTTTCCGCTAAGTAAAGATATGTTTCATCTAAAAATAATCCTTTTTCCAAGGATAATTTAAAATATTTAGTTGCATTCACGAAATCTTTATTTAGCAACAAACAAACTCCCATATTATGATAAAAGATAGGCTCTTCAGGCAAAATCCTAATAGCGTGCATATAATAGACTATTGCTTTTTCATACTGTCCTTCCTCTGTTAGATCATTTCCTTTTTTGTTGAAATAAAAAGCTTCGTTTTCACTCAAAGTCTATCCCCTCGGTGTAATAATAAAGTGTATCAACTAACAACGTATCTTCCAACAGTAAACTAATTGAAGTAGAATTAATTCCTGATATTATAGGAGGAAATAAGTTATATTCGAAGTAATCCACTGCTTTATAGGAAGATACCAAATACTCCTTCAAGTATTCTTCATAATTTTTGGTGACTATTGCTCCACCACTTAGATAAGCTAAATTTTCTATTTCTTCATTTGCTCCTTTTTCGTCGACAATATAAAACAGCGAACTGCTTGATAGTATAAAAGGAATACTTTTTTCAGGTGTTAATTCAAAGTTAATTTCACCGTAAGTTACTATGTTCGAATCAGTCTTTATTTGAGGCATATGTATTTGAAATAATTCATTTATATCGTAGTAATAAACTTCTGGAATTATATAATTTCTGATATATTGATATGGGACACGTCCTCCCATATCGATAATAATAGTATTCTTGGCCACAAATTCCATCTTCTCACCAGAAGCGTCTATTACGTTAACTTTAGCTGTTACTTTCCTGTCTTTGTCGTTGTAATTTAAACCATACAAATTTAAAAGGTAAAGATCATACTTTCCTCGTGAATTAACCCTTTGAAGAACAACTTGATTATTTTTGTAATCAGTGATACTCATTACTCCATTTTTAATCTCTATTCGACCTGTTGATTCTGCAAGATTGTCTTTCTTTATTAATTCACTAATTTTTACTAGTTCTACTTCACTTTCGTTCTCTAATATTTCTAATATTTCAATACCATCCTCTAAAGAAGTCAGCATTAATTTATTCCATGGTAAACATGATAAAGATAGATAAGTTTTATTAGGTAATTTTATTACCTCTACAACTTCATTTTTTAATATATCAAGATGAAAAATAGATGAACTTGCAAACTCAACCAAATATAAATTATTCCGCCACAATGCTCCAGCTATAAAAACTTGAGTATTGTCAAACTTTTTTTGATGAAGTATCTCACCATTAAATCCAATCATTTTTATTTCATTATTGTAAGGATCATAACCTATTATTCTTCCCGCATTATCAACTCCATAAATTATAAAAGGAAATCCTTCAATTAATGTTTGTATTTGATCTTCTTGTTCAGAAGTAACATAGGTGCTTTCTTTTGTTAACTCTTCGTCATTTTTTTTGCTTTCTTTTATTATATTGGGGGAATAACTTTCAAAATAGTATATCCCTTTATCTGAACCTAGGTATATCCTGTTTAAATTCTTGTCAGCATTAAGGGAATAATATTTCGTTTCCTTGTTGAGTCGAATCCATTTTTCATTAGTAGTATCCGTTTTATAAATCAAATGGTTTTGAGGATCTAAAATATAGAGATTTGAATTTAATATCTCAACAGCAACAGGATTATAGAATTTTTCAAAAGAATTTTTAACTCCTGGAATTAATGCTAAATCAAAAAATGTTGGAGCTACATAATTAGATAAAGAAAAATTTTTCATACTTTCAATGAAATTTTTTAACGTTTTTGCTTCTTCATTTACCGTAGAAAACAAAAGAGCGTTTTCCAAATCTTGAAGAGCTCTGTCAACCATGCCTAATTGTAAATCCAATTTAGCGGCATAATACCATAATCTGGGAATATCTGTTATGTAAATTTCGCCACTCATTGCTTCATTTAATTTTATCCTTGCTTCATATTTATTGCCTTCAAAAAGCAAGGATAAACTTTCTGCAAAAAGCTTCCTCGATTCTAATTCGCTTTTTGATAATTCTTGAGAAAATCCCATTGTCAAAAATATTAAAATAAAAATTACTATAACAAATTTTTTCATAAGTAATAATCACTCATTTTTTATTTTACCTTTTTTAATCATTCCTAGTATATCAGTTTTACTTTCTGTACCTTCAATTAATCTTTTTATATTCGATCTATGTTTATAAGCACTTAGCAAAAAAAGGATCAGAAAGGTTATGCCCGCTTTTAAATCTATGAAAAACCCCATAATAGCTGAAATAAATAATCCTAATAATGAAGCTAAGGAAACATATTTAGTAGTTTTTTCTACGGGAATCCAAACAATAAGAAAAATTATACCCAATAAAGGTCTCAAAGCAAAATATCCACCTAATGTAGAAGAGACACCTTTTCCACCTTTGAATTTAAGAAATAAGGAATAATTATGTCCTAAAACAGCTAAAATTAAACAAAGATAAGGGATCCATGAATTTATTCCAAAAAGTAATCTTGCTATAAGTACTGGTACAAATGATTTCAAAAAATCCAAAGAGATACAGATAGCTCCATATTTAGGACCTAATGCTCTTAAGACATTTGTCCCACCTACATTCCCACTGCCAACTTTTCTAATGTCAACCCCTTTTAACCAAGGTACTATGAAGCTGAAAGGCAAAGAACCACACACGTAACTTATAATTAAAAAAAGTATTTTCATGGATTCCCTCCCTCTACTTCTTTTTTTTTAACGATTTTAAAATTCTAAAAATCTTATTTAATGAAATGATTAACATAAAATCTATATTTCTCTAAATTTCTGTTTCCTTCAAAAAACAATCTTGAATCTAAAACTTATTGGAATATTCTTTGTTTTTAAGAAAATAGTTGGTAAGGTGCTATCCTGATAACCTATTAAATCAAAAAATCAACGTTTTATAAACTGTCAATATTCCTTAATCATTGAATAATCTGCTCAATCTGTAAATTTACTTCTTAGTTGATTGCGCCTTACCTTTTTCATCAGTCCTTTTACTAGAAGATTTTCTTTCCTCAAATTTTAAAAATATCGGGGAACCGATAAATGGATCTACGTAATTTCTTATCATGTTCCTTAATCCCTGCTGATAATACTTAGGTATATCATAGGGTAAATTTGTATAGAAAACAAATACAGGCGGCTTTACTCCAACTTGTGCAGCGTAATAAAACTTGATTCTTTTTCCTTTTTTTATAGGGGGAGGAGACACCATAACGTATCTTTCAAGTGCTGCGTTTAATAGGCTTGTTGGTACTCTTTTATTTCTTGATCTATTTGCTTCTTCTATTGCAACTATCAACTCATCTATCCCCCATTTTTTTGGAGCAGACGTAAATACTATTGGACTGTAATTCACAAAAAAGAATTCTTTATCAAAGTTTAACAAAAATTCTTCTTTTTTTTGTTTTTTATTTTTAATTAAATCCCACTTATTAAAAACGATAACACTAGCTTTTCCTTTATCTTCTGCCAATCCTATAATACTTTTATCTTGTCTGGTTATTCCTTCAACAGAATCAACCACCAAAACAACTACATCTGATTTTTCTATAGCTTTTATCGATCTAGAAATTGAAAACATCTCAATACTGCCATATGAAACAGCACTTTTTTTCCTTAGACCCGCAGTATCTATAAAACTAAACTTTTGATTATCAATTTCAACTTCATAATCTATGGAATCCCGTGTAGTCCCCGGGATTTCCGAAACTAAGGCCCTTTCAATGCCAACTATCGAATTAAATAGAGAAGACTTCCCTACGTTTGGCCTACCAACAATAGCTACTTTTATTGTTTCTTCAGAAGTTGCTTTTGGTTCCTCAACAAATGAAGCTAGATCATTTTTTATCAAAAAATTGGTAATTTCATCCAAAAGTTCACTGATATTTTTATTATGTTCGGCCGAAACAGGTATTGCTTCACCAAATCCTAAAGAATATAGTTCTGGCCTTATCTCAATTTCAAATTTATCAAAGTTTTCAGCTTTATTAGCAACTAACAAAACTTTATCAGCGTATCTTTTTAAATTCTCAGCTATATGAAAATCTTCAGATGTGAGACCATTTCTTCCATCAACTACAAACAATATCAAAGCCGCTTCTTCTCTACTTTGAAAAATAAGCATTTTCTGTCTTTCTTCTATGTAACTTTCAGGATTTTCCAAAATACCACAAGTATCTACAACTGTAAAGGAAACTCCATCCCATTCAGTTTCTCCATACACAAAATCCCTAGTTACTCCCGGTAAATCATGAACAATTGACTTTCTTTCTCCAATTATTCTATTAAACAATGTAGATTTACCTACATTAGATTTTCCTACTATTAAGACTTTTGGTCTAATCATGTCGATACACCTCAATGCCGAAAATTATATATGTTTATTATTCTAAATCCCTCAAAATTTCTTCTGCTTCTTTTCCTTCAAAATTATTTAGATTAATTATGCTAACAACCATATTGCCTCTTTTGTTCTCATTTTCTAAATTTACCTCTAAAACTTTGACTTTTACTTCTTCTCCAATTTCAAAAATGTCCCGGACATTTTTTGAATCAAAAGATGCCTTACTCGAAGGTAAATATGCTTCTACGTTATGATCATCTACTAGAACTATTGCTCCTCGGTCAACAAATCTTGTAATTTTGCCTTTTACAATATCTCCTGGTTTTATTTCTTTTATCACTTTTTTCCAAGGATTCTCTGTCGATTTTCTTACAGATAATCTCATTTTTCTGTTGTCTTTATCTATGCTTAAAATCTTTACCATAACTGTGTTTCCTTCTTTTAAGTAATTGTTTACGTTATCGATAAAATTCCATGAAAGCTCAGAAACATGTAAAAAACCAGTTAATCCCTCTTTAACTTTAATAATTGCTCCATTTTCTAAAATCTTTTCAACAACCCCTTCAACAATTGTCCCTTCACTGTATTTCTCTTCAATATTTTCCCATGGATCACCCAAAGCAAGTTTATAACTCAAATTCATTTTTCTTTTATTTTTATCTATTTCTAACACTTTCACGCTAACTATATCTCCGACTTTTACCACATTTTCGATTCTCCCTCGACGTCCCCAAAAAATTTGAGATTCATGAACTAATCCTTCTACACCTTCTTCTATTTCTACAGTGAATCCAAAGGGGAATATTTTCGTTACTACTCCTTTTACAATACTTCCTACAGGATATTTTTCTTCCACTGTTTCCCAGGGGTCATTTTTTAACAGTTTCATAGAAAGATTTATTTTTTTATTTTCTTGATCGATATTTGTTATTATAGCCTTTATTTTTTTCCCTTTCTTTAAAAATTCTTTTAAATCCACTTTATTATTCCAACTAACTTCGTTTCGGGGTAGAAAAGCGGTTACATATTCTGATAATCTAACAAATGCACCAAAATCCTTTACATCTTCAATTATACCTTCTACTAACATTCCCATTTTATAAATATTGAAAAAATCATCGAGTTTTTCTTCAACATAATCTTTTCTAGATACAATTATGTTTTTCCCATTCTTCGCAATCACTTTTACTCCGACTTCTTCAGAAGGCATTTCGTCATATACCCTTAGTAAGGATAATGACCCAGGAAGAAAAGCCTTTACGGTTCCTTCAATCAACACAGTATAACCATTTTTTACTCTTTCTTTAAAAATGGCTTTGTAGTTTTCTCCTTCCTTTATTTCATTAAAAATTTTTTCCCACATAGCTTTCTTTTCAGATGCTAAATGTAAACCTTCTGCATCATTTACTTTCAAAATTTTAACAGTAATTAAATCTTCAATTTTGTAAGTTTCCTTTGACTTTGAAAGTTCATCCTGGGTTACAAAGACATCTCCTGGGCATCCTTCTAACGCAACCCATAGACCGTCATTATCTATTTCAAGAACTTTTCCTTCAAAAATTTTCCCTCTTTTCAATTCAATGATTTCTAGATCTTCCATTAACTCTTCAAAACTCTGTTTTTCCATATCAATATCCTCCTTACAATCAGATTATCCCACCGTTATAACCTAGGATTTAAATTTTTCTAAAAAATTTATAACTCTTTCTAGTTCAATTTCAGGTGTTGATGAACCAGTTACAATTCCTACAACATCTGATGAGTTGATATCAATTTGCTCAAGTTCCTCGACTTTTTCTATATGAAAAGTCCTTTTACAATTCTTTTTTGCTATGTTATAAAGTTTTTCGGTGTTAGAGCTATGCTTACCACCTATTACCAAAATAAGATCACATTTTTTAGATAGGGAAAAGGTTTCTTGTTCTCTAATAATTGTTTCTGAACAGATGGTTTTTTTAATCAAAACTTCCGAGAAAGAATTACATTTTATCATACCAACTATAAATTCTTTAAAATCGGATTCTGCCATAGTAGTTTGTGAAACAATTAATGTTTTTTTTACTTTGATTTCTAATGGTGAAGAAGTTATTAAAAGTTTTTCCTCTTCAACATTTCCTCTTAATCCCACTACTTCAGGATGATCGGGTTTGCCATACAACACTACATAGTAATTCTTTTTCTGTTTCTGTTTCACAAACTTCACAAGATTTTCTACTATAGGACAAGTCATATCCACTACTTCTAAAAAATTATTTTCTAAAACTTCTTTTTCTTTTTTTGTTACCCCATGTGCTCTTATAACAACAATTTTAGAATTAGAATCTTCTGGTATTTCTTCAAGATTATTTATAACCGTGGCTCCCAGTTCTTTTAACTCATTCATTACTTGTTTGTTATGAACCAATTCTCCATATATATAAACCTCTTTTTTTTCATCCAGTACCTTTTTTACCTCTTCGATTGCTCTTGAAACTCCAAAACAAAAGCCAGTTCTTTTAGCTACAATTATTTCCATATAAACCTTTCTCCTTTAAAAGACAGCTAATTTCTTCAACTACATCTTCGATTGTTTTGTCGGTGGTATCAATAATAATTGCATCCTCTGCCGGTTGTAAAGGTGAAATATCTCTTGTTGAATCGGCTTTATCTCGTTCTTCTATTTCTTTTAATACCTCCTCATAAGAAATATTTTCCTCTTTTTCTTTTAATTCTTTCCATCGTCTTCTAGCCCTTTCTTCTAAAGAGGCAGTTAAAAATATTTTTAAGTCGCTATTTGGTAAAACTACAGTTCCTATGTCCCTTCCATCTATTACAATGCTATTCTTCTCTGATATTTCTCTAATTATATCATTAACTTTTTTTCTTACAACAGGATTTTTTGAATAAATGGAAGCAAGCATTCCTGATTTTGAACTTTTAATTTTGTCGGAAACATCTTCTCCGTTTAAAAAATATCTATTATCTTTAATTTCTATTTTAACTTCTTTTAGAATTTGAACAATTGAATCGGAATCTTCAGGATTAATTTGTTTACAGTCTAAAAAACATCCAATAATTCTATATATTGCTCCACTACTTAAATAGAAAATGTTTAACAAATCAGATATTTTCTGAGCTATCGTTGATTTTCCTGAGCCTGCAGGACCATCGATAGCAATTTTTATTGTTTTATTATTTGAATTTTGAAATCTCATTCTTATCCCAACCACTCATCTTTCTTCTTTATCAATCGGCTCTCTCAATAAGGCTAAGTTTAATTCCTCTAACTGCTTTTTAGAAACTGGAGATGGTGCTCCCGTCATTGGATCAGAACCAGAAGCTGTCTTTGGAAAGGCTATCACTTCTTTTATTGAGTCTTCCTCTACAAGAATGCTCACTAGTCGATCCATCCCTATTGCTATTCCTCCATGAGGAGGGACACCATATTTAAAAGCTTCGATTAAAAAACCAAATTTCTCTTCAATTTCTTTTTCATCTAAACCTAAAACCTTAAACACTTCTCTTTGAATATTTCTATCATGTATTCTAATACTACCACTAGCGATTTCATAACCGTTTATTACCAAATCATAAGACTGAGATTTTATTCTCAAAGGATCAGTATCTTTAAATTTTTTAAATTCTTCCAAGTTTGGCATAGTAAACGGATGATGTTCAGCCACAATCTTTTGTTCTTCATCTCCCCAAGAAAACATTGGAAAATCGGTAACCCACAAAAAGTCAAATCCGACTTTTTTCTTCAATTCTTGTTTTATAATATGTACCCTTAATTGTCCCAAGATTTCGTTAACTTTATCTTTCTCTTCTAATATCATTAACATCACATCGTTCTTTTTAATTATACCACCTTCTATGAGTTTTATTATTTCAGTTTCTGCTGCTTTTTTTATATTTGATCTAATATCATCAGAATTAGCTATCCATATCATACCAGAACTTCCTAGGTCCTTTGAAAATTCAACAAGCTCGTCAAACTTACTTCTTGTAAAGTTCTCTGCTTTTTCAGGTATCACAAAACCTTTTAACAACGCTCCTTGGGTTAATTTTTCTTTTATGAATTTAACTTTGGTTTCTTTAAAATACTCGTTCAATTCAATGAACTCCATACCATATCTAGTGTCAGGTTTATCTGAACCAAATTTGTTCATTACCTCATCATATGTATATCTTTTGAAAGGAACTTCGATACTCTCATTTATAGCTTCCTGAAAAATTTCTTTAATTAATTGCTCAGTAAAATTAAAAATGTCTTCTCTTTTAACAAAAGAAGCCTCAATATCGATTTGGGTGAATTCTGGTTGTCTATCTGCCCTAAAGTCCTCATCTCTAAAACATCGGGCAATTTGAAAATATCTATCAAAACCTGAAACCATAAGTAATTGTTTGAACAATTGTGGAGATTGAGGCAAAGCATAAAAAGTACCTGGTTTTAATCTTGAAGGTACCAAAAAATCTCTTGCGCCCTCTGGAGTTGACTTGGTAAGATAAGGTGTTTCTATTTCTACAAAATTATTATAAGAAAGAAAATCTCTAGAGGCTTTCATAACTTTATGTCTAACAAGAAGATTTGATTGCATTTTTTCTCTTCTTAAGTCTAGGTATCTGTATTTCAATCTAAGATTTTCTGAAACCTCTTCGTCTTTGTTGACGTAAATAGGCGGAACTTCAGACTGAGAAAGAATTTCTAAGTGAGTCGCTAAAATTTCAATTTCTCCTGTCTTCATATTCACGTTAACATCCTTTTCTGGTCTTAGTCTTACCTCGCCTTCTATCGAAACTACATATTCGTTTCTTAATCGCAACGCTTTTTCATACACCTCTTTATTTTCATTGGGATCAAAAACTATTTGCGTCTTCCCATATCTATCTCTTACCAAAACGAAAATTAAGCCTCCCAAATTTCTTATTCTATCAACCCACCCATTTAGTACCACTATCTTTCCAGCGTCTTTTTTTGTAAGCTCTCCACAAGTGTGTGTTCTTTGTTGAAACAAAAATAACACCTCCTCTGATTATTCATTTTATTTTACCATTTTTTGTGGTAAAATAAAACTAGTAAATTACTAAGGACATTATAAAATACAGGAGGTGTTACCGTGAAAAAAGTAGGGATTTTATTTCTTGTAGTAATTTTGTCGGTAGGATTATTCTCACAAACTTTTAAGGACGTGCCTATTAACCATTGGGCCTATGATGCTGTAGAAAGACTGTCAAAAATTGGCGTTATCGAAGGATACCCTGATGGTACCTTTAAAGGTTTAGAAAACATGAACAGGTATCAACTTACAGTGGCTCTTTCAAGAACTATAGATTATATCACTCAATCCGTTGTAGGGCCAGTAGCTCAGAATGTATCAAATTTGGAGAAAAAAGTTAATGCTTTGTCTGTTCCTCAAGGGGTTTCTAGTGCGGAATTACAACAAATTCAAAGTAGGTTAGATTCAATTTCAAGCAACGTAGCTAACCTACAGAGTTCAGTCACAAGGCTAGACAATTCAGTTAAAGAGTTACAAAATTCTTATGAATTATTAGGCTATACAACTACAAAGATCACCGAATTAGAAAGAAAAATAGATAGTTTAACTGTACCAACTCCCGCCGTAAGCAAGAGCGACTTTGACAGCTTAAAATTACAAGTTTCTCAACTACAAACTTCTGTAAAGAGTCTTGAAAGCAATTATCAAAACTTGTCCTTAACAACATCTCAACTTCAAGATGAAGTTAAGAAAATCTCTGACGTTCAAAGCTCCCTTAGCAAAACCAATCAAGAAGTAGAGAAAATAAACGCTTTAGTTAGCAACCTTAATACGAAAATAGATACTAAAGCAGATGCAACCGATGTAGCTCAATTAAAAAATGATACTCAGCAATTAAATACAAAAATAAACACTAATACACAAAGCATCACTCAATTAAGTTCTCAGCTCCAAGTCGTTCAAAAGAATGTGACTGATTTATCCCAAGAAGTTGCTAATGTAAGGAAAGTTGCCGAAAGTGCAAGCAAAGGAAAAGGAATTAATTTTGTTGATATTATTATAGCGGTGGTAGTATCTACAGGAATTTCCTTTCTAATTTATAATCTAATGCCAGCGAATGGAAGTTAATCAATTCTTAATATTAAATACTAAAATATGCCGCGAGATTGTAGCGCGGCATATTTTATTTTACTCTTCTTTTTAAAACAATTACGGCAACCATATCAGAAGCATCTTCTGCCCTATCCGCTATATCTCCTATCTGTGAAAACAAATCTCTTAGCTCTAATTTTTCTGCCAATCCCAAATAATCCAAAGAGAAAAGCTTTTTAATCATGTCTTTTTCTAAAATATCTTCTTTATGTTCTAATTCTTCGACTTTTAATATGTAACTATTTGTTTCTTCAATATTTAAAAATAGAGTTTCTACTGCTTTCTTTAAATATTTATAAGTTTCTCTAACCAAGTGGTTCTGCTTTAATAAGTCTTCTCTGAACTCTTCAGGAATTTTAGGCCTTTGAAAATCAATGCACTCAGCAACGGATTGTACCTTATTCATAACTTTATCCACACTCTCTATTAAAGCTAAAAGCTCGCCTCTTAAATTTGGCAAAAATGCACCTTCATACATAACACTTATTGTTTTTCTGCGCAAAATATCAGCTTGGTTTTCAAATAAAGATACCTTTTGCACTTTTTCTTTCATTTCATCTAATTGATCAGCTAAGTATAATTCAATAACCTCTTGAAAAACGTCCATTCCCTCTTGAATTTTTTCTAAATGTTTAAAAAAAAGATCCTTAACTTTCTCTTCTTTTTTTCCAACAAAGAGTCGCATACATCACCCCCACTTTAAACCAATAAAATTCTTAAAATTCTTCAGATTTTAAAACTTCCGCACATCTTGGGCATACCTCAGGGTATCTTTCATCTTTTCCAGTTTGGGGATGTATCTTCCAACATCTTTCACATTTCTCTCCCTCGGCTTTCATTATTTTTATTTTGGCGTTTTTTCCTTCAAAACCATTTTCCACATCTCCAAACTCACATTGTGAAACTATAAAAAAATCAGCTAAAAAGTTTTCATCAAAATCCTTTAAAAACTGTTTTAACTTTTCATTTTGAACTTCTAAAATCACTTTTGCATCTAGCGAATTTCCTATTACTTTCTCCTTTCGTTTTTCTTCTAAAGCCTTCAGCACATCTTCTCTGAGAGAAAGGACGGCTTCCCATTTTTCTTCTAAGTTAGAATTTATGTATTTTTCATTGTATTTAGGCCATCGCTCTGCAAAAATTGTTTCATATTTTTTTATGCTAGTTGGAAGATGATCATAAACCTCCTCAGCAGTGAACGATATAATTGGTGCCATCATTTTTGTTAGGGCAACTAAAGCTTCATAAAGTACAGTTTGAGCAGATCTTCTTAATTTAGATTTTTTACCTTCTACATAAATACGATCTTTAATTATATCTAAATATATTGCACTCATATCAATAGTGCAAAAATTATTTATTAAATAATGAACTTTATAAAATTCATAATTTTCATAGGCATTTGTTACTTCTTCAATCAGTTTATGCAATTTCAACATTGCCCATTTATCAATTTCGTGCATTTCTTCATACTCAACAAAATCTTTTTCAGGATCGAAATCAAAGATGTTACCTAACAAAAATCTTAGGGTGTTTCTTAACTTTCTATATATTTCTACTTGTTGCTGTAGTATGTTATTAGAAATTTTAATATCCATTGTATAGTCTGAGGACGCCACCCACAATCTCAATATATCAGCACCATATTGATCTATCACATCTTTCGGATTTATAACGTTTCCAAGAGATTTAGACATTTTACGCCCCTCTTCATCTTTAATAAATCCATGAGTTAAAACTGTTTTATAAGGTGCTTTCCCATGTTTGGCTACCGACAAAAAAATTGAACTTTGAAACCATCCTCGATGTTGATCGCTACCTTCAAGATATAAATCAGCAGGGAATCTTTTTAATTCTTCTCTTGTGTTAACTACGGCTTCAAAAGATGCACCAGAATCTATCCATACATCTAATATGTCTTCTTGTTTTGTAAAATCAGAGCCACCACATTTAGGGCAAAAGAAATCTTTTGGCAATAAATCTTTAACATCCTTTTCGAACCATGCATTACTTCCCAGGTCTTTGATTATTTCTATAACATTATCTAATATTTGAACATTTAATATTAAATCACCACATTTCTTGCACTTTACCGCTGGAATTGGAACCCCCCAGGCTCTTTGTCTTGAAATTACCCAATCAGGTCTTTCCTTAACCATGGAAGTTATACGATTTTCACCCCATTTTGGAATCCAATTAACCTGTTTAATTTGTTCTAAAACTTTTTCTCTATAATTATTTTTTTCCAAATCGATAAACCACTGTTCTGTAGCTCTAAAAATTATGGGATTTTTACATCTCCAACAATGCGGATAAGAATGAACCATCTTATCAGAAGATAACAAAAAATTAGATTTTTTTAGGTCATTTATTATGACCTCATTTGCTTTCCAAATCTTCGAGCCTGCATATTTACCGGCTTCTTCTGTAAAATACCCTTTATCATTTACTGGTGAGATTATTGGAAGATCGTATTTTAAGCCTGTTTTATAGTCATCAACTCCATGGCCTGGCGCTGTATGCACACAACCTGTACCTTCATCCAAAGTCACATATTCGGCAAGTACAATTAAACTGTCTCTATTCATAAATGGATGAACAGCTTTTTCTCCTTCTAGTTTTTCCCCCTTAAACGTTTCTATTATTTTATATTGGTCAATTTTTATTTGTTCTAAAGTTTTAGTGATTAATTCTTTAGCTAATATCCAATATTCTCCATCAACCATAATTTTTGCGTATTCATAATCTGGATGTAAAGCAATAGCTACATTTGCTGGTAAAGTCCAAGGTGTGGTCGTCCATATTACTATATATGTATCCTTCTCATTCTTCATAGGAAATTTTACATATATAGAATCAGATTTTTGGTCATGGTACTCTACTTCTGCTTCTGCTAGAGCAGTTTCACACTCTGTACACCAATATATAGGTTTTTTGCCTCTATATACATTTTCAGTTTCTACTAAACTTTTAAGAACTTCTAAAACTTTAGCTTCATATTCAGGTTTCAAAGTCAAGTATGGATTATCCCAAAAACCAATAACCCCAAGTCTTTTAAAACTGTCTCTTTGAATATCAACATATTTCATTGCAAATTGTTCGCATATTTTTCTTATTTCGAGTTTATCAAACTGCTCAGCTTTTTCGCCTAGCTCTGTTATGACACTATGTTCTATTGGAAGACCGTGAGTATCCCATCCGGGAACATACGGAGAATTATACCCCTGAAGAGTCTTATACTTTATTACAATATCTTTTAATACTTTGTTAAGTGCTGTACCTATATGAATATCTCCATTTGCATAAGGCGGTCCATCATGCAATATAAATTTTTCAGCATCTCTTCTTTTTTCCATAAGATAGTTAGCAATGTTGATATCTCTCCATTTTTCCAAAATAGATGGTTCTAAGGAACTTAAATTTGCTTTCATTTTAAAATCAGTTTTAGGAAGATTTATTGTGTCCTTATAGTTCAAAATGTGCACCTCCACATTATTTATTTGATTTTTATTAGATTATTTATTGTGTCTATTAATTCCGTTAAATCCATCGATTTAACTACATATGCATCGGCAGCCCAAGATGCCATTTCGCTCTTGTAATGCGAATATGCCGTAAGAAATATTATTTTTTTGTTTGAATATTTCTTTCTTATTTCTGCTGCTAACTCTAAACCATTTACATCATGCATTTCAATATCCGTACAAATAATCTCTATATCTTCGTTCTCCTCTAAAATTTCCAAAGCCTTCTTAGCGTTTGGAGCACAATAAACTTCAAAACCTGCATCCTCCAATTCCTCTTTTATTAAAGTCCTTATATTTTCTTCATCATCAACAATTAATATCTTTGGCAACTTAATCCCTCCACTTTTTTCTTTCTTGGCAATAAATTCATCCATGAAACATGAAAACACATCAAAATATTTAACTTTTGATCCTATTTATCATTGTTATTACTGTTGTTGCTAGTATTATGAGTTAAAGGTATCTCAAATCTGAAAGATGTACCAGTTTCATCTGATTTCACTAAATAAATTTTACCTTTGTGTTCTTCTTCAATAATCTTTTTACATATGGCTAATCCCAATCCTGTTCCTTTACTTTTTGTCGTAAAAAAAGGCGTAAATAATTTATCTCTTACATCATCAGAAATCGGAGCACCGTTGTTTGTTATTTCAAAAAAAGCCCTATCTCCATCTATCCCGACTTTTATGTCGATTTTACCGTTCTCATCAACAACTTCTATAGAATTTTTTATTAGGTTTATAAGAACTTGTTTAATTTTATCTCGATCTGCTCTCACAAACAACTTTTCATTTAACCATTCAACGTTCAACATAATGTTCTTCTGTTTTATGAAATCTTCGTACATCAGCAAAACTTCTCTTATTACCTCTATTAAATCAAATTCTTCAACTTGCATTAATTTTACTCCCCGAGTATACTCAAGTATATCGTTGACAATATTTTCTAAACGATATAATTCTTCCAATATTATTTTGGTATATTTTTGAACGTATTCGTTATCTCCAGCCTTTTTATTAAGCCTATTTAAATATCCCCCTATAACAGTAAGCGGGTTCCTAATTTCATGAGCAATTTTTGCCGCCATTTCACCCATTGCAGCTAGTTTTTCCCTTTTTTCCATCTCTTTTTGTAAATTATACAATTCTGTAACATCATCAAAGACAATAATAATTCCTTCAATTACACCTAAATCTTCATTTCGTAAAGGAGAAAATTGTATATCAAAAACTCTTTCATCATCTGACAAACTTAGTTTGTAATTTTGAAGTTTTAGATAATTTCTAGAATGATATACTTTTTGAATTATATTTATTATATCATCTCCAAGAATACCTACTAAATCGACTATAGTAGTACCAATAACGTTTTCTCTAGGCCTCGAAAAAATATTTTCGGCTTTTTTATTCCATTCTGTAATTTTACCCCCTCGATCTACAACTATTATAGCCACTGGTAAATTTTGCAAAATATTATCTTTAAAGCGCCGATAGTAATCCATTAAATCTTTTTGTTCTTCTAGTCTTTTTGTTTTTTGACTCAATTCTTGATAGTTTTCGATCATTTCTATGGCTAAACCTACATTATCTTTGAACAATTTTATAATTTCTATATCCATTGGAGTGATAGGTTTCTTTGTTATTTTGTTGTCTACGATGATAACCCCTTTAGTTTCTAACATACCCGTAATCGGAAAAATCAAAAATTCATCTGTTCGCACAATATCATAAATATCTTCTAAATCTTCCCATTTTATTTTCAACATTTGTGGAACAACATGAATCACTTGTTTTTTTTCAACAACTCTTTCTAAAATGGGATGCCCTTTATAGGCCAAAACTTTGTTTTGCATACTTAAAGTCAATTTATTATTGCTAGGAAGGTTTATCCCTTCTTCTTTAAGATATTGAGTCAGGCTTCCATATTTTATTGCCTGTATATTCGCTTCTTTCCATATTTCATTAGCATCTTCATCTTCATCTGGACCTACCCATAACTTAGGAATTAAAAGACCACGCACATTATCTTTTTCTAAATAAAGAGCCCGATTGAACTTTAACCCTCTACCAGACGTTAAACCTAACAACATTATTTTTATAGCCATATTTTTGTCGTAAACAGATCTAACTGCTTGAGATATTTTATCTAAAGCATTCATCCTATCCAAGTATTCTTTTTGCATCTCTATAAGTTTTTCATGACTTTCTTTTAAATTGGTAAGTTTACTTACTTCATCCTGAAGTTTTCGGTATAACTTCATTCTGTGAAAAGAAAAAGCCAACCTTTTTGCAGAATCATTTAACACGCTAAAATCAGTTTCATCAAAATTTTTATAAGTTCTATAATCAAAACCTTCTTCCCTGTTGTATGCACTTAGCACCCCATAAATTTCGTCATTCTGTTCAACTATGGCATGAATTGAAGATTTTAAATCTATTTCAAAAGCTAAAGGATAATTTTCAAAATTCTCTCTTCCTATCAGAATAAAACTACTTCTTTCTCTTAATGCTTTTCCTTCCAAAGAATCTTCAATCTTTAAAGTTTTGAATTTTACTTTATCTTCTTCTAAACCTAAAAAATAATTCAATACCAATTTATTTTCTTCATATTTCCAATAAGCTAAACACTCTGCGTGTAAAGAATCTTTAATTAGATGTAAAACGTTTTTAATTAATATATCTTCCTCTGTTATTTCTTCTAAAACGCTAGTTAACTGGACCATTAAAGATATTTTTTCCTTTAACTCTTGAATTTTCAAAGTTTCTAAAACTAAATTTATCAATATAGAAAAATAATATAGTTCTTCTTTTAACAATTGTTCGTCTGTAGGATCTTCAAAAAAACCTACAGCACCTATCAATTTATCATTCAAGACGATCGGGTATAAATAGAGAGATAGCTCCTTGCTACTAATATCACTTGCATCAAAATTTTTTGAAGTGAATTTATAGAACACCTTCTGTCCTGCAGATAGTTGATTTTTTAGTTCATCATCATTTGTCAAATGAATTCGAATTTGATCGATATTTAATAAGGTAGAAGATAAAGATCTCAAGATTTCTCTGTTTACTTCGTATATAAACACAATATTTTCTAGCCCCAACTTGTATTTTAATCGATTTGAAATTTCCTCAAAAGTTGACTTTAGTAGTTTTCTTGGATCTTCTTTTGATATAATATTTAAAAGATTATCCATCACATTTATCATACCTCCTAAGTTTCTAAAAATTCAGAGAGAATTAAAGGTATCAAACCTCTAATCTATTCTAATTAATTATTAAAATTTTCTCAACACTACTAATAAATTATACCACTTTATTTATCAGAAAACCATAACAATTTTAATAAAAAAGTTAAAGATTTTCTTGACAAAAAAGAAGAAAAATATTATAATTGATATGAATTAGCAAATAAAGATTTCAAGTGATAAAACATTTTATTAATTTATTATTAACTTGGAGGTGAACAATAATGAGATTTAATCCAAATGATTTCACAGAAAAAGCTTTAAAAGCCATTCAAGAAGCTCAGAATACGCTATCGTACAGTGGAGGTAATATTTTAAAACCTGAACATTTGTTACTTTCAATTTTGAACTTGAATGATGAAAGTGTAGAAAGAGTTTTCGAAGGGAAAGACGTTAATCTCTTAAAACAAAGATTAGAAGATGCCATTTCTAGAGAAATGGGCATTTATTACTCTTTTCCTTTTGCAAGCCAACAAGGTATATATATATCAAACAATTTAGGAACCGCTCTTCAAATAGCAAAATCTGAATCTAATAAATTAGGTCTTAAAAAAATCCCCCTATTGGCTTTATTGCTTGGTATATTACTTGAAGGAACTTCATATGCATCTAAACTATTGTCATCTTTCACAACTGAACGAAAAATCAGAGAAGCTTTGAATGAACTAGTAGAAACGGGGGATGAAGAACTTGAGGAAGGAATAGCAGATCCCTTAAAAAAATATACCGTAGATTTAACAAAAGAAGCCAAAAAGGGGAAACTTACCCCAGTAGTTGGTAGAGAAAAGGAGATAAGAAGAGTCATTGAAATTCTTTCAAGGAAATCAAAAAATAATCCCGTTTTAGTTGGAGATGCTGGAGTAGGTAAAACAGCTATTGTAGAAGGTCTAGCACAATTAATAGTAAATGAAAATGCACCTGATTTCTTGAAGAATAAAAAAATACTACAATTAGATATGGCATCCTTATTAGCTGGAACAAAATATAGAGGAGAATTTGAAGAAAGACTTAAAGCTGTAATAGATAGTGTGAAAAAGAATAGTGATGAGATAATCTTATTCATTGATGAATTGCATAATATAATTGGTGCAGGAGTAGCAGAAGGTAGTGCTATGGATGCTGCCAATATATTAAAGCCTTCTTTAGCAAGAGGCGAAATTAAAGTCATCGGAGCAACAACTTATGATGAATATAGAAAATATATAGAAAAAGACAAGGCTTTGGCCAGAAGGTTTCAACCAGTGTATGTACAAGAGCCATCGGTTGAAGATACTATTGAGATATTAAGAGGTATAAAAGAATCCTACGAGAAACATCACGGAGTTAAAATATTAGACGAAGCATTGGTTGCGTCTGCAAAACTCTCTAGTAGATACATAACTGATAGATATTTACCAGATAAGGCTATTGATTTAATAGATGAAGCATGTGCAAGAGTGAAATTAAGAAGTTCTGGAAAACCTGAGAAGGTTTTGGAATTAGAAAGAAAAATGGCTCAATTAGAAGAAGAGATAAATAAATTAACATTAGAAGAAAAATACGAAGAGGCTTCTAAGAAAAAAGCAGAATATTTCGATGCCCAAAAAGAATTGGAAAACCTTAAAAAATTGGAAAAGAATCTAAAAAGTGAAATGAACAATATAGTTGATGAAGAAACTGTGGCATCTATAGTCCAAGAATGGACAGGCATCCCTGTTACCAAAATGCTTGAAGATGAAAAAAGAAAACTTGCCAACCTCGAAAATGAAATTCATAAAAGACTTGTTGACCAGGAAGAGGCCGTTAAAATTGTTGCTCAGCACATAAAAAAAGCAAGGGCCGGTTTAAAGGACCCAAGAAGACCTATTGGTTCTTTCCTATTCCTAGGTCCAACTGGAGTTGGAAAAACCGAGCTTGCAAAAACCTTAGCAGAAATCTTATTTGGTAGCGAAAATGCTTTAATTAGATTTGATATGAGTGAATACATGGAAAAATTCAATGTCTCAAGGTTAATTGGTGCTGCGCCTGGATATGTAGGATATGAAGAAGGAGGACAATTAACAGAAGCCGTTAGAAGAAAGCCTTTTTCTGTAATACTATTCGATGAAATTGAAAAAGCACATCCAGATGTCCACAATATTTTACTACAAATATTGGATGACGGTAGATTAACTGATGCACAAGGTCGAACAGTGAATTTTAGTAACACTATTATAATAATGACCTCAAATATCGGTTCAGATAAAATTAGTAAAACAAAAAGAAGCGTTGGATTCATTGAAGAAGAAAACTTAGAAGAAAGTTACGAAGCTATTAAAGAAGAAGTTATGTCACAAGTTAAAACTGTTTTTAGAGCGGAATTTTTAAACAGATTAGACGATATAGTAGTATTCAAACCATTAAGCATGGAACATATTAGAGAAATAGTTGATATTATGATAAACAGATTAGAAGACCGTCTGAAGGAGAAAAAGATACGAATTCAAATAACCGAAGCTGCAAAAGATGTTTTAGCAAAGGAAGGTTTTGATCCCGTATATGGTGCAAGACCTTTAAGAAGGGTAATCGAAAGGAAGATAGAAACTCCTCTTGCAAATATGATCATTGAGGACGAAATATCTGAAGGTGATTTAGTAATTGTAGATTCAAAAGACGGAGTAACCTTAGAGATTAGAAAAGCAGCAGGAGATATACTTACAAAACGGGACTAAAAAGTCCCGTTTTTATTTTTATTCATCAAAAGGTTCAAAATCCTCTTTTGAGGCACCGCAAATGGGACAAGTCCAATCATCTGGTAAATCTTCAAAAAGTATACCTGGTTTTATTCCAAAATCTGGATCTCCATAAGCAGGATCATATATATAACCACATATTGTACATCTATATTTCTCCATATTTATTCTCCCCTTTTTATTTTAATTTAATATGTTTTTACCAATGACTAATATACTTCAACTCTTTTAGTATTTTCCCATAATCCATGAATGTTACAGTAAGAAAGAGCAATCAAAGTACCTGTTTTTGAGAGATTGATTGTAGCCTTCACATGCGGCTCTCCTACAGTCGGACCGAAAATAAATCTTCCTATATGTACAGTATTGGGATCATTATCGTAATGCACAAACAAATCTATCCATACAATATGATGTTCAATTGTGTTAGGGTGCTTTATCTCTTTACCCACCTGAACTTCCACCTCAAATTCTTCATTAGCTTTAACTTTTTCCATACAATCAATTGTAGGAACATGTTTTTCATTTTTGAAATCTTGAATTTTAATAACATCCCCTAACATTTTAACTCCCCCTTTAAAATTCTATAAATTCATTTTTCGGAGCACCACAAATTGGACATTTTTCTGGTGCTTCGCCTTCGACTGTATATCCACAAACATTACAAATATATATCTTTCCTTTTTCAATATCCTTTCCTTCTTTAGTGGCTTCCTTAGCATTCTTATACCATTCTTCATGAATTTTTTCTGCTTCTAGGGCAAAATGTGTGCTCCTCACAGCTTCACTCTCGTTTTGAAAGCGAGCAACATTATTATACACTGGATACATTTCATGAATTTCAAAATGTTCACCATCGATAGACTGTTGTAGATTATCTTGTATAGAACCTAAATGACCTAATGCTTTAAAATGATTTCTAGCATGAACATACTCTGCATGAGCAATAGCCCTCCACATCCGAGCTAAATTTTTCAAACCTTTTTCTTCAGCGTCGTCTGCAAAAATTAGGTACATCATATGTGCTTTGGACTCACCACAAAAAGCCTCCTCCAAAAACCGTCTAGTCATCTCTCTTTTAACCATAAATCATCTACCTCCTTTTTCAAGACATGATTTAAAATTCTTTTTAAATTACAGATTTCCTACTTTATGCTTATTATAGAAATCAATATGGAAAAGTCAATTTTCATAAAATCCCCTTAATCCGAAGTTTTGTTAATTTAAAATTTTTACTTTTATATTCTGTATTTTAACAAAAAATCAACAATTCTCTGTGCTTTTAACCATTTAAATTCTTTATCTTATCTTTCAAAGATTTGTAAAGATTTATATTATTAATTGTAAATTACACTGATACATCTAAATTCTAACAAAAAAATTAAAATAGGTCGTCATTGCATCAAATTAAATTCTAAACGTTTTTTGAGAAATTTCTTTATTTTGCTATAATAACTTAGATTTTGTACTTTAGAAAAGTGAAGGTAGAAAAGATCGACCTTCAGTTGTATAAAATAACCCCCGATCTTTAAAAAATCTTCTAGGCTTAAATTGTGCAACCCGGGTTAATCATTTCATCAAAAATATTTAATAAGATTATTAATACACATATAATAAAGTAATTTATTTTATTACAAACCTTTAAAAATTATACCATAAAATTGGTGAAAACATAACTACTTCTTACATGTTAAACACCAAAAATGATATAATTAAAATCAAAGCTCAAAAACCATTGAAAAGGTTAACACTTTGTATAATGTAGTGAAAAATAATTGTAAAAAGGAATATATAGGTGAGTTCACGAGCGGCGGTCCGTCTTCCCCTTTTTCGTTAAAAGCGTCAAAATTTTATAAAAGCTTAAGGTGAGCTTATTTGAATGAGAAAAATTTTTAAAAATCTAAATTTAAAATAATAATAGCTTTAAAATCTAAGTTTTATCATTTCTAAAGAGTTATTAAGAAAGAAAAAAGGAGGATCTTTTAGTGTCAAACTTCAATAAAAATGATCATGAAGTAACTGAATCTAAACAATTAGAAACACAATTAAAAGAAAAAATAAATACCCTAGAACAAGAATTAAAACAGTATAAAGAAACACTCGAAAATCTGGAATATAATACTTTAAAATTGAAGAGCCATTTGAAAAATCTTTCTCGATATTTAAAAATTTTATTCTGGCTTCTTTTGGGATTATTTGGTTGTGGTATTGCCTTCATATTATTAATGCCACCCGTTGTGATTGGTCTGTGGATAATTTTTGCTGCAATACTTATTGTTATAGCAATTTTTTATTACTTAATAAAATTGACTTTTAGCAAATTTGATTAAGTGAAGGAGTGATATTTTTGAATAAGGAAGAAGCTCTGCAATTACTTGATGAATATATAAAAACTGACACCCTTATCTCTCATTGTTTGACAGTTGGAGCGATAATGAAAGAATTGGCTGAAAAATTGAATGAAGATTCTGAAAAATGGGAAATTGCTGGTATATTACACGATTTGGACTATGAATTGACCAAAAACAATCCTGATATTCATGCTATTAAAACGGTGGAAATTCTCGATGATCTTGTGGATCAAGAGGTAAAAGACGCTATTCTTGCACATAATGAAAAAAAGAAGGTTGAAAAAGATATGGAAATAGCTCTTTATGCAGCTGATCAACTTTCAGGACTAATAATTGCAGCCGTATTAGTTAGACCAGACAAAGATATAAGTGGTTTGTCAGTTAAATCATTAAAGAAAAAATTCAAAGATAAAGCTTTTGCAAGAGGTGTAGAAAGAGATAAAATTAATGAAATTACACAGTTAGGAATATCTATAGAAGATTTTTTTGAATTGGCCATAAAAGGTATCTCAAAAATAAAAGACGAATTAAACCTAGACTCATATTCGTAATTTTATATTTTATTTTTTTTATCCTCGCTGTCTGAGTCCTTTTTTAGCTCGTCAAGTTCTTTTACTCTTAGATTTACTAATGTAAAAAACGAAACACTCAACACGCCAAAAGTAGCAAAAACCCATATAATAAGAATCAACCAGAAAATTTTTTCTAAAAAAAAGTAAAATAAACTAATGATTCCTATCGATATAACAAAATAATAAATTAAGAAATTAATAATTCTTTTTGATTCTTTGCTTAGTTTTTTCATTGTTGGAACTTGTTCCTCCTTATCACAAGATTAGAATCATCTCAAAAGTTCTAAACTAAGTATTTTATAGATATTCTAGATGAAGATTATTAATCTTTTTGATCGTATCAATTACAAATTTTTTAACTTACTCTGTACTTGCATACAGGATGGGACGAAGAGCAATGATATAATTATCATTTAAAGTCAAGAGTTTTTTAGAAAATTTACATTTTCTAAAGCACCAAACAAAATCAATTCAAAGGAAAGTAGGTGATTTTTTATACAAGCATTGTTAAGCATCCTGCCACAACCTCATTATGACAAGGTTTTAAAAATATGGGAAGATCTCGAAAATAGATTTAATATAAAATGGGTAAAAGATAATATTTCTATCCCTCATTTAACTTGGAACGTAGCAGAAAAATACAATATTGAAAATTTCAACGATGTAATAAAAAAATCAATAAAAAGTTTAGACTCAATTACCATAAAAACACAAGGTTTAGGATTGTTTTCTGGAGAAAAAATCACTTTATATATTCCTCTAAAACCCACAAAAGAGTTACTCCACTTCCACGATTTTTTATGGAATTTGGTAAATGTTAACGACACAAAATTGAATAAATACTATTCACCTGCAAATTGGATCCCACATATAACTCTAGCCGTTGAAGATATTGATAAAAAAAATGTTGGTCAAGTCGTTTCTTATCTTTCCAAGAAAAAATTTAAATTTCAAATAAAACTGGATTCTGTTTCCATAGTCCACAGATATGTTGGTAAAGAAATTGAAATCGAAAATAATTTTGGGATACCAAGAAAATCTAAGAAAAAAATTCAGACTAATATAAATTAATTAGCCACTCCTTTTCTTCCAAACCATTCTATTAATAATGAACATATTATACCCATAAACACATAAATAAAAAAGAAAAGCCAATTATTAACTTTCAAAATAGGAGCTCTTAAGCCTCCTATCATCATACCAATAAGACACATCATCGTGTACAAATAAAATTTATCAAGCAACCATTTTAAGAGTTTACTCATAAAAGCTAAGCCTACTGCTGCACCCAGAATAAAGGTTAATATGACACCTATCTTAAACTCATTTACTGCATTAACAATATATGAATACTGATTCATCATTAAAAGAACAAAAGCACCTGATATTCCAGGCATGATCATCGCTGACATTGCACATACACCAGAGACGAAAATAATTGGTAAACTATGTTCCATTATCAAAAATTGAGCTCCTGATATGTAAAAAGCAATCACAAAACCTAAAAATAAAAAAAATACACAAATAATAATATTAGTGCGATCTTTTTTTATTTCATTTTTCTTTTTAAAAAAATCAGTTATTAAAAATAATATTCCACCAATTATTAAACCTGCAAAAAAAGAAAAAATAGCATTTGGATAATTAGTCATAAAAAAATCTATAAAGCCCAGCGATAGTAATAATCCTATAATAACGCCTAGATATAAAAAAATTAAGAATTTAAATTCTTTACTCGTGAACAGTTTTTTAAAATTAAATAAATTTGAAAAGAAAAAAGACCATGAATTGACGAAATCCTCATAAATTCCAAGCATTAAAGCAATTGTAGCTCCCGAAACTCCAGGGATAGCATCAGCGATTCCCATTAACAGCCCATACACTAGAGTAATAAGTTTTTTTACGACCATATACCCTCCTCATAAAAAACCCCGCTTGAAGCGGGATAAGTTGGGGATTTTATTGGGGGTTATTGATTTCAAAAAGTATTTTACAGTTAATAACTTAATATTTCCTTAAAATTTTTAAAAAAGCACTTAATTCTTTTTCATCAACATCTACTCCCAATTCTATTCCCATTTTATTTTTCCCATGAAAATCAGATCCCGCTGTAATAAATAAATCGTATTTTTTTGCTACCCTTTTATACTCTTCTACCATCTTCCTTGTATGATGTGGATAATATACTTCTATTCCCGCCAAACCAGCTTCTTTTAATTGCTTAACAAGTTTTTCTAGTTCTTCACCTTCTAGCTGAGTTTGATAAGGATGAGCTAATACTACAACTCCTCCTGCTTGCGTAATCAACTCTATTGAATCGCTGTAAGATAGTCTTTTTTTATCCAGATAGATGCTTGCGCCCCTTTTAAGATATTTTTCAAAGGCTTCTTGAGTATCTTTAACATATCTTTTTTTAACCATTAAACTAGCAAAATGTGGTCTTCCTATTAATTTGCCTCCAGCTTCCTCTTCTAATTCTTTTTCCGTTATATCAAAACCTATTTCTTGCATTTTTTGTAACATTTTTAAGTTTCTTTCTTCTCTAAATTCTTGTAAAGTTTCTAAAACCTGATTTAATTTTTCATTCTTGATATCGAAAGCATAACCTAATAAATGTAAAGTGGTAGGAAATTCTGCACTTATTTCAATACCCGGAACAAAAACCAAATCGTTATTAAATATTTTATGTTCCAAATAATCGATCTCTTTAATGCCAGCTAAAGTGTCATGATCGGTGATAGATAAAATTTGAAGCTTTTTACTTATAGCCATATTTATTAACTCTATGGGAGTATTTGTCCCATCAGAACCTGTCGAATGAACATGTAAATCTACTTTCAATTTCTTACCTCCACAAGAACAAAAACTTGAAAAAACTATTGTTAAGATTTTTTCCAAATAATTTGGTTTCTTTTATCGTCATATATGCATTCTAAATCTTCTGGTAAATCAATATCTTCTATATGTTTAACAATAGCTTCTTTGATTAAATCTTCAGGCAAAGACGTGATTAACCACAAATCCGTTAAATAAATTCGATTATTTTCTCTAATTGGTGCTTTGTATATAGCACTTTCAATTGCTTTTGCGAAAACTGCTAAAGGCACTTCTTTAACGAAACCTTTACCAGATTCTTCTCCATATAAGTTATTCACAAAAAATTCACTTCCTCCTTATAATACTAAACTTTACTCACTTTAGAAATTCTAAAACCTAGCTTTTATCAAATGTTTTAAATTTAAATTTTTTATAAAATACCTCCACAATTCTAATCTTGATCAGTAGTTTATTTTTTAACTTCTTCTTTATTTTGACTGGGGAATAGGAAGAGGGCTCCGGCCTTGACCCACTTTAAATTCAAAACATTATTTTCAACAATTATTTATTTCTAAAGTATCTAATTCTAAACATTAAATACTGAATTCCTCAACCTTAATTTTGATTAATAACAATATGATTTATATGGCCCTTCCAGCATACAAAGCAGCAGAAGCTGCCCCTAATATTCCAGCATCTTCAACTAAAAATGATTGCTCAATAGTATATGTACCAGCAAAACTATTCATTACAAATTTTTTTACTGTTTCTTTTAAGGGTACAAATAAAGTGTCCCCTGCCTTACTCATTCCACCACCAATAATTATTTTTTCTGGATTAAAAGCATGGATATAATTACCAATTGCTTGAGCTAATGCATCTATAGCAAAATTAACTACAACTCTCGCAAGGGGATCACATTGTTTATAAGCTTCAAAGACATGCCTTGACTCAATTTTCTCTTTACTCCCAGCTAATTTTAGAACTAAACTATCAGGATACCTTTCGAGCAGTTTTTTTGCTTCTCTAGCTATCGATTTAGCAGAAGCAACAGCTTCTACACATCCTCTATTTCCACAGCCACATTGTGGGCCATTAGGGATGACTACCATATGACCCAATTCTGGAGCTAATCCATCTTTTCCTGTAATAAATACTCCATTACATACTACTCCCGAACCTATTCCTGTTCCCAAAGTTAAAGCAATGAAATCCGTTAAACCTTTTGCTTTCCCAAAATACCATTCTCCTAGAGCGAAGGCATTTGCATCGTTTTCAACAAAAACATCCACCCCAGTATTTCTTCTGATGTGTTCCCCCAGTTCAAAGTCATGCCATTCTGGAAAATTAGGAGAAAATCTTACCACACCTTTACTTCTATCTATAGATCCGGGCGAACCAATGCCAATTGATCGAACTTCCACGTCTTTCATCAACTCTTGTGCTATTGAAGTAATGTTTTCTATAACTTTTTCATTACCTTTTTCCACTTCTGTGGGATGTGATATCTTCTTAACTATACCTTTTTCAGAATCAACTAAACCTGCCTTTATTTCTGTACCACCTAAATCAATCCCTACTACCAACAAATTCATCACTCCTTGGTTTATTCTTTTCTAGAACTTTTTCCTGTTATTTTATTATACCAAAATGATAAAATTAATTAAGCCAAAAAAGCAAAATCTTAAACTTTTCAAGTAAAATTAACAATGCTATATTAGTACAAATAACAAAAAATCTTTTCAAAAAGGAGGAAAAATATGGTTTGCGCTATAATTGTTGCTGGTGGTGAAGGTAAAAGAGCCGGTTATGAAATTCCTAAACAATTCCAAAAAATAAACGGAAAATCTGTCTTAAGAATAACAGCTGAAAAATTTCAAAATTCTTGCTCAATTGATAAATTTATCGTAATTGCCCACAAAAGTTTTTTTGAAGAAACTATAGAACAAGTTCATGATTTTGATAAATTACTTTCTGTTGTTGAGGGCGGAGATTGCAGACAGCAAAGTGTTTACAATGGACTAAAGTTTTTGAAGGAATTAAAAATTGGTGTAACCCATGTAGCTATCCACGATGCTGTAAGACCATTTGTTAAAATAGAAAAAATTTCAGAATGTGTCGCAAAAGCAAAAGAAAAAGGAGGAGCTATCCTCGCTCAAAAGGCTGAACATTCTATGTCTAAGGTACAAAACTTTAAAATAAAATCTTTACTAAATAGGGAAGAGATCTACCTTCATAATACTCCTCAAGTTTTTGATTTTTCAAAACTTTTATTTGCTTATTCACAAGTTAAAGACAAACTATCTGATTTTACAGATGATGCTTCCATCTATTACCACTGTGGCTTCAGTATTTATATTGTCGAAGATGATAAAAATAATATAAAGCTAACCACTCGAGAAGATTTTTTATTAGCTGAATATTTATTAAGAGTAGGTCTTTAAATATTTTTAAATTTCTATAAACGTTTTTAAAAGATTTATCCCTATATCAATAACCTCATCGGGGGGCAAAAATTTTGGACTGTGAAGTCCATATTTTTCACCTTTTGATGTTCCTACCCAACACATTAAAGATGGATACCGTTTTGAAATAAAACCAAAATCTTCTGCTGTCATCTTCAATCCACATTCAACAAAATCAAATTTTTGAGAAAGTATCGGTGCAAACTTATTAAACAACTCTTTATCATTCTCTACTTCTGCATATAGAGATCCCATATCTAGAGTATAACTAACCCCGGTTATTAAAAAGATACCTTCTAAAATGTTTTTTAGTTTCTGAAAGTATTCCAAGTTATTTTCCAAATTTATGGTTCTTACGCTTCCCTCTAATTTTGCTTCATCAGGAATTATATTAATTGCTCTTCCGGCATTTACTTTTCCAATCCCAAAAATGAATGGAATCATTGGGTCTCTGGGAATCTTCTCTACAGATTCCAAAAATAATCTAAGAGCATTTAATGCATTTTTTGAATACTGTGGAAAGGCAAGATGAGATGCTTCTCCCTGAAAATTAATTAATACTTCCATAGATGAAGCAAACATAACTCCAGCAGTTGATGCAATAGTTCCTAGTGTATATTCATCTGTCACATGTAAAGCAAACACATTTTTTATGTTAAACCTTTCTAAGAATTTACTTTCAATTATTTTTTTCGCTCCACCTTTTGACTCTTCAGCTGGTTGGAAGAGGAAAATTATGTTCTTTTTCAACTTATTTTTAACTACATCTAACAAAAATCCATAAAGAATTGCTGTATGAACATCATGACCACAAGCATGCATATATTCATTTTTTGACTTGAATTTAGCATTAGTTTGTTCTTTTATATTTAAAGCATCAATGTCTGCACGAAAAAGTATATATTCATCACTTTCTTGACTATAACTGTATTCAACAATCAATCCGGTTGGTAAGGGTTTATAAATCTTTAAATCAACTTGATAAAACCTTGCCATTTCTTCAATATTTGTTTCTAATAGTTGCGTCGTTTTAAATTCCTCAAAGGCTAACTCTGGATAACTATGCAGTTCCCATCTTAGTTTATAAGGAGTTAGAATCAATCTAAGATAACCTCCAATTTATTTATCATCTCTTCAATTTCAGTATAACTAATGTTCAAAGCTGGTAAAAGACGAACAACTTTTCCTTTGACAATATTAAGTAGTAAACCAATATCCAACGCATTACTAATTAAATGAGGTTCTGATTCTTTTAACTCGATACCTATCATCAAACCCTTACCTCTTATTTCTTTTATCTTTGACAAACTTTTACAGCTCAAGCTCTGAATGATGTATTCTCCTTTTTTTGTTACATCTTCAACAAGAGCTGGAACCTTTTCTAATACATATCTAGCCCCAGCTAATGCAACAGGGTTAGGGGCAAACGTTGAACCATGTTCTCCTTTTTCAAAAGCTTGAGATATATTTTCTAAAAATATAGTTGCTCCTAAAGGTAACCCTCCTCCTAAAGATTTAGCCACTGTTATTATATCAGGAGATAAACCATAATGTTGGTAGGCAAATATCTTTCCCGTTCTTCCTAAACCTGCTTGTATTTCGTCACAAACTAAGATGAAATTATACTGTTTTTTATACTTTTCAATCGCTTTTGCAAATTCAGGAGTAATTGGAACAACTCCTCCAGAACCAAGTATAGGTTCAACAAAAACGGCTAAAGTTTCTTCCCCAAAAGATTCAAAAAAATTGTCTAACTCGCTTAAATCATTGAATTTTAATTCAACAGTATTTGGTATCAGCGGTTCAAAAGGCTCTCTTAAATTTTTAAAGCCGTTTATAGATAAAGATCCTAATGTTCTCCCGTGAAATGAATTCTCAAAATAAACTATTTTAGTTCTTTTAGCAGTTGCTCTCTTTTTGACCGCCTTTAATGCGGCTTCTGTAGCCTCAGTACCGGAATTTGTAAAATATACTGTTCCATTTTTTCCCGTAAAATTTACTAACTTTTGCGAAACAACTAAAGTGTCTTCATCCAAAAAGAAGTTAGAAACATGCATATATCTATCCATTTTTGCCTTAAGAGTTTCTAACAAACCTGGATCAGAATGCCCTAGACTCATGACGCCAATTCCAGCAAATGTATCTAGATATTTCTGACCTTCCTTATCAAAAACGTAAACTCCCCTTGCTCTTTCTATTTCAACAGGAAATGTATCATACATTCTTAAAAAAGTCATAAATTAAACTCCTTTGACAAAATTTCGACTGCTTTATTTTTGTATTCCGAAGGAATTAAGCAAGAAATTTTAATTTCAGACGTTGTTACTAAGGTTATTGGGATGCTCTCCATCGCTTTAAAAAATCTAGAAGCGACACCTCTAGCTTTTCTCATTCCGACTCCCACAATTGATATTTTAACCAATCCGTTTTTGTAATTGATTTTTGTTCCCACAACATTTTTTAAGAATCCATTAAATACTTTGTCTACATTTTCCAAGCCACTTTCAACAATGCTAAAAGAAACATTAACCTTATCTTGATCGTTTATCATAGAAATCATATCAATATTTAAGTTATTTACAGCAGCGACTTCGAAAACTTTATTAATTAATAAAAAATCCGTAGGTAAGTTTACTATAGTAACTTGAATTTGGTTGTCATCTGCACTTAATCCTGTAACAACAGGTTCTTCTAAATAATTTTCATAACTGCTCACGACGTAACTTCCCTCCTCATCACTAAAAGATGACGCACAATAAATTGTAACGTTGTATTTTTTCGCTATCTCGACCGATCTAGGATGCAAAACTTTTGCCCCCAATGCCGCCATTTCTAGCATTTCATCATGGGTAACATATTTTAACTTTTTTGCTTGAGGATAAAGTTTTGGGTCAACGGTATAAATCCCCGGATAATTACTATAAATTTCGCAAGGAGCGTTTAAATAAGCCGCTAAAGCAACAGCAGATGTATCTGAACCACCTCTTCCTAAAGTTGTTAAATCACCTTCTTCAGTGATACCCTGAAAACCTGTTACCACAAGCACATCGTATTTTTCTAGGCTCTGATAAATATAGTCTTTATTTATTTTTTTTATCTGAGCTTCAGTAAAATCAGATGTTGTTATTAATTTCAACTGAAAAGCGTTTACTGATTTAGCTCTTATCCCCATCTCATTTAAAACCATAGACAATAAAGAAGCACTTATCTGTTCACCAGTTGTTAACAGCATGTCTAGTTCACGCGGTTCTGGCTTTTGTACTACTTCATTAGCTAATTTAATTAAACGATTAGTTGTATCGCCCATTGCCGAAACTACAGCTAGAACTTTGAAACCGTTAGAAACTTTTGCTTTAATTTTTTTTGCAACATTTCTCATCCGTTCTGCATCTGAAACAGAACTTCCTCCATACTTTTGAACAACTATATTCATTTTTAATTTCACCCCGGTTAATTTAATTAAATATAACTTGAAAAGCTCGATCTTTTAAACCTTAATTTTCTAATTTTCTCAATTCTTCTATTAATTGAGTCTTTGATCTTGTTCGTTCGTCAACTTTTTTAATAAATTTTGCCGGTACACCTGCGACCACTGAAAAAGGCTCCACATCAGATAATACTACAGAACCAGCCGCCACAATTGAACCTTTTCCAATCCTTATTCCTTCAAGGATAACGGCATTGGCGCCTATCATTACATCATCTTCAATAACAACAGGTTGAGCACTGGGGGGTTCAATCACACCTGCCACTATAGCTCCAGCTCCTATATGACAATTTTTACCCACTTGTGCTCTTCCACCAATCACTGCATTCATGTCTATCATAGTATTTTCACCTATACTAGCTCCTATGTTTATTATTGCTCCCATCATGATAACACATCCTGCACCAATTTCAACCATATCTCTAATAATTGCCCCGGGTTCTATTCTAGCGTTATATTTTGAAAGATCTGCTAATGGAATTGCAGAATTTTTTCTATCCATTTCTATTTTATACTTGTTAATATAATCTTTGTTATTTTGATATAAGCTTTTGAAATCTTTCTCATCACAAAATAAAATTCCAAATTTGTCATCTCCATAAAATTCTAAGTTTAAAAAGTCTATTAAGTCTAATCTTCCACTAAGATATACCTTTATAGGTGTCTTCTTTTTTGAGTTAGCTATAAAATTAATAATTTCTTGCGTGTTCATTTACATTTCTCCTTTCTTATTCATCAAACATCACATTTGTAAAAGTGTAAAATCCACCATCTTTACCTAAAACAAATTCTGCAGATTTATAAACACCCTCAGCAAACGCCCTCCTAGATAGTGCCCTATGAGAAATGGTTATAACTTCACCCAAATTTGCTAAATAGAGAGTATGATCACCAAATATATTGCCTAATCTTAAAGAACTTATTGGAACATCTTTATTGAGGTGCTCTTTTAACATTTTTGCAGTTCCAGAGGGTTTGTCTTTTTTGAACCGATGATGAACCTCTACTATCTCCATGTCCCATCCCTCAAGATAATCTTTTAAAAGATCCACTGTTTTTAAAAATAATTGTATACCCATCGAAAAGTTATAGCTTTGAACTACGGGAACCTCTTGAGCTAAAAGTTTAAGCTTTTGTAACTGTTCATCACTTAATCCTGTTGTTCCTATAATCAAAGGAACTTTAAATTTTTTCACAAACTCTATAGTTTTTTCTAGTGCATCAGGAAGTGAAAAATCAATAATTAGCTCAGGCGCTTGAGTAAAAAACTCTCCTTCTTTATCATAACCCCAAACAAATTCATGCCCTTTCTCTTCAAACAAGGCCTTTATTTCTTTTCCCATTCTACCTTTGTATCCTACTATTCCTACCTTCATAGCATTCCCAGCCTCTCCATTTCTCTTTTAACAAGAGCTTGAGTTTCAAGAGTAGCAGGTACAAGAGGTAGTCTTACAACATTTTTACATAATCCTAAAAGAGAAGTGGCATATTTAACCGGAATAGGATTGACCTCTCTAAATAAAAGTTTATTCAATGCAACATAATTGTTATTAATTTTCCTGGCATTTTGCAAATCATTTGCCAAAAGCGAATGTGTTAATTCTACCAATGCCTTTGGAGCAATATTTGAAGTGACAGAAATAACCCCATCTCCTCCCAAAGCCATGATAGGCAACACTTGATCATCATTTCCTGAAAATACCTTAAAAGAATCCGGCTTCATTGAAAACAATTCAACAATTTGAGAAATATTACTACTAGCTTCCTTTATTCCAATTACGTTATTGGCAACATTATGAATTTCTATTGCAGTTTCAGGATTTACATTTATCCCAGTTCTCGATGGAACATTATAAATTATAATAGGTAAAGAAGTTCTTTCTGCAACGTACTTGTAGTATTCCACAAGTCCTTTTTGAGTACTTTTATTGTAATAAGGAGTTACTATTAGTAAACCATCGGCACCTGCTCTTTCAGCCATCTTATTGTATTTTAAAACATGCTTTACATTGTTAGTTCCTGTTCCAACTATTACAGGAATCTTGCCATCCACAATCTCTAAAACCAAATTGACTATTCTCTCTCTTTCGTCATCTTCAACAGCTGGGGCTTCCCCTGTTGTTCCTAAAACGATTAAACTATCAACTTTGTTTGTTAATTGAAATTTAACAAAATTTCTCAACGACTTGTAATCAACTTCTTCATTTTCATTGAAAGGAGTTATCATAGCTGTTCCAACACCTTCAAACATTAAAAACCACTCCCTTTCTATAATTTTTTAATCTTTACTTTCAAAAGATAATGTGGCAAAATAATCCTTTAACGTTTCTGCTCGTCTAATTAATTTAAATGATTGTTCAGTTGTCAACAAATACTCAGCAGATCTTAATTTTCCGTTGTAATTAAATCCCATCGCATGCCCGTGGGCTCCTACATCATGAAAGATCAATATATCTCCTACTTCTAATTTTGGTAAAAGTCGATCTTCCGCCAGTTTATCGTTATTTTCGCACAATGAACCTACTACATCATAAATTTCGGCTTCTTTATTCTCTATACTTTTATTCAAGACAGTTATATGATGATATGCCTTATACATTGCTGGTCTTAATAAGTTTGCCGAGTTTGCATCAATGCCAGCATATTTTTTGTATGAATTCTTTATATGTAACACACGGGTAATTAAGTAACCATTCGGCCCTGTTATATACCTTCCATGTTCCATATAAATTTTTGGAGGTTTTAATCCATTTTTTAAAATAATTTGTTCATATAATTTTTTTATTTCATTAGAAATATAGAAGATGTCTAGTTCGTTTTCATCTGGCTTATATGGTATTCCATAACCACCACCTAAATCCACAAAATCAAAATCTATACCTAGAGTTTTATTGATTTCTAACATCAAATTAAACATCATTTCAGCAACCTTGATATGGTTTTGAGGATTTAGTTCATTTGAAACAGCCATAATGTGAATACCAAATTTTTTAGCACCATATTTTTGAAGTGTCTCAAAGCCTTTGTACAAATCTTTTTTTGAAACTCCAAATTTAGATTCTTTTAAATTACCAATAATATAATTTCCAAAATCTCCACCCGGATTGTATCTAATTGAAACTAATTCAGGTATATATAAACGGTCTTTCAAAATTTCGATATGTCCAACATCATCAAGATTTAATATTGCTCCTAAAGACAAAGCTTTTTCATATTCTTCTAAAGGGGTATCGTTTGATGTGAACAATATATCTTCTTGCTTAAATCCTGTTCTTTCAGCCAGGCATAATTCAGCCATCGAACTACAATCTACTCCACATCCTTCTTCTTTAACTATACTCAAAATATGAGGATTTGGAGTAGCTTTTACGGCAAAAAATTCTTTAAAATCCGCCCACGAAAAGGCATCTTGTAACGTTCTAATCCTATCTTTTATTCCTTCTTCATAATATAGATAAAACGGTGTTTTTGTTTTATCTACAAATTCTGAAATTTTTTGTTCATTAAAAGGAAGCGTCTTTTTCAACGAGAACACCACCTATATTTTTTACTTTCATAGTCAATTTAATTCCCTATGTTTTAGTAGAATTCTAATAGCATTTGTTGCTGCTCCAACTCTTATATTGTCAGCAATTACCCACATTAAAAACGCTTTTTCTTCAGGTTTTCTAAGCCTTGATACATAAGTGTTATCTGTACCAGCTACTTCGATAGGCGTTATATATTCTTCAGAATATATAACGTTGGGAGTCGCTTCTATCAAGTCTATTAGTTCGTTAATCGAAGCGTCTTTTTCTGTACTAACGAATATCGATTCTGAATGTCCATATAACACGGGAACTCTAACCGTTGTTGGAAAAATCTTCATATTCTTATCAACAAAGATTTTCTTTGTCTCTTCAATCATTTTTTCCTCTTCTTTGGTAAATCCGTTTTCTAGCTTGTCACCAATAAGAGGTATAACGTTGTTATATATCATTTTTGGAAAATGTTTAACCTCTTTACTTCCCTGTTGTTGACTTAACAACTCTTTCAAACCTTTGTTGCCAGCGCCCGATACCGCCTGATATGTAGAGACAACAATTTCTTTTATTTTTAACGATTTGTATACATTATTTAAGGCAAGAACCATTTGTATTGTAGAGCAATTAGGATTAGCTATTATCCCTCTATATCCTTTTAAGATCTCTCCATTTATCTCTGGAACTACAAGTGGTATATTTTCTTTCATTCTAAAAAATGAGGAATTATCTATTACGACATTGCCTGCTTTTTCTGCAATAGGAGCGTATTTTTCAGATACACTACCGCCGGCAGAAAAAAATATGTAGTCATATCTTTCTTTCATTTTTTCTTCTTCTAACTTTTCAACAGTATAATATTGAGATCCAACTTTTATTTTCTGTCCTTCTGATCTCTCAGAAGCAAATAACCTCAATTCCCGAATTTCATCTATCAGTTTATACTCTTCAAAAAGTTTCAAAAACATTCGTCCTACTTCTCCAGTTGCTCCTACCACTGCTATTTTCAAAACATTCACCTCCCATCCCAATAAATCATAAAACATAAAACCTCTCAACATGGAGAGGTTTTATATAAAGATATTATTTATATTTTTGCGGCTCTCCACGTTGTAAAAAACGTGACAGTTATGTAGGTGTTCCCTACATACCCAGGAGTTATAAAAGTTGAGGCTACTTTTTATACTCCTTCGGCAACCTTGCCTTTCACTTCTTTTCCGCCTCATCAATAAGAGAAGCTACTAATCTTGGTTGCGCCTCCGCTCTTAATTAATTAACTTTTCCTAAGAATAACATAATCACATGACAAGTTTATTAGTGTATCATTACATTTTGTTGTCAATTATATATTAAAATTTTTATAATTAAATATTTTTTAAAACACTTGACCTAAACCTATCCAGAAATTACCTTTTAAATCTTTATTCCATCCATATCCAAAACTAAACTGACCTAACATTGGCACTGTTATTTTTAAGCCACCACCAAAAGACCAAATAGGTTGCAAAAGAATAGATGAAACATCATCGGTTGCGTTTCCCCAATCAAAAAAACCAAATAAATCCAAAGGAACATCCCCTTTTGCAAGCTCATACACAAATTCTGTATTAAATAGTAATAGAGCAGCATCTCCTTCTATTTCGTAAAAATCATAAGTTCTTACTGAATTAAATCCCCCCACTCCAAAGTCTGGATACAAATCTTTTTCATCAATTACCGTTGCTAATCTTAACCTGGAACCCAAGGTGAATTTGTAATAACTTTTGAAAAATTTACCTTCTAAATTAACCCCTAAGTAATTATTTTCTATGGCGCTTAGTTCAAAACCCATAATGTCGTTCACTTTGAAGTAATAACCATTATATGGTCTATAAGGACTATCAACAGTGTTGTAGACGTATCCTATCGAAGTATCAATAGTATTTAAAGATATTACTTCGCTTGTTCCATTATCGTTAAATTTATAATGATTATAAGATAAAGAACCTGTCAAGTAAGAAAAATCATATATTTGATACCTAGGACTTATTCCTAATTGAAATTGATTAGTAACATCTTTGCCTTTTAGTAAATGAGAAACTTCATCTGGATGAATCATATATCTAATATTAGTACCAAGATCTAAATTGCTTCCAAAAAGTTTAATAATATCAAAATCAAATTCAAACATGTACTGATTTTTAAATGGAAGAAAATCAGCCTTTATATCAAAAGTCTCACCATATCCAAAGGGATTAGCCCACTGAACTTCTAAAGTACCAGTAAGACCTTTATACCACTTTTCTCCTTTTTCCTTGGGTGGTGACCATTGAATTCCTCCGATTAACTTTCCCAATTTTTCTTTTTCGATTGGGGTAATCTTAAAACCGATTATATTTTCATCTTGCTGATACGGAACAATTTCTACATTCTCAAAAAAACCAGTCCCAACAAATGATATGTAAGTATCTTGAAGTTTTTTCTGATTAACGGGCTCCCCAGGTTTAATTTTTACCAAAGAATCGACTATATATTTTTGGGTCTTAGCATTTTCTTGTTGGATAATTTCCACATCTCCAACTTTTGCTTCTTTTATTTCAAATATTAATTTCTGTTCCTCTTTTTTGTATTCTGGCATTACAGTTGTATATAAATATCCTTCTTTAATGTAAAATTGCTGAACTGCATCATACGCATACAAAAGATCTAAGTTAGAGGCATAAGATACAGGATTTACATATTTGGTTGCTTGTTCATGCAATCTAAATGTTTGTATACTCTCATTTCCAATGAATTCTATTTCTTCAACAAAAACAGGTTCTTCCTCGATTAACTTTCTCAAGCTTCCTTCCAGAACTAGTATTAATTCTCCACCTTTATTTTCATCAATTTCTACTATTTCAAAAGACACTTGTACATCATCACCGAAAAGAGGTATCTGACTTAAGGAAATGTATATGTTTTGTATTTTTTGTACACTAGGATATGTTTCCTTCGCGCTAGGTCTAAATAAAAAGAATTTCTTTTTCCAATCCTTTTTAAAATCAAAGTTTATTCTTTTTTTTATTAGTTCTTTGTCCAACTGAGCTAACTCTCCTCTGAGGTCGAGATCCCAAATACAATATTCTTTTATAAGAAAAACTAAAGTATTTGATTCATACTTTTTTTTGTTAACTTCAATAGGTTCTAGCTTAACACCTTGATCATTAATTTTTAGGTTAGTCATGATCTCTACGAATTGATACCCATTTTGGACGTACAAATTCTGTATATTTTTCATTGAATTTTGTAATTCATTAAAATTAATAGGAACGTTTTCTTTTACTGTGATTACCGATTGGATTGTCTTTTTATCAATCAGCTTATCTCCCAAATACTCAATTACTACTTTTTCAGGAGCTGGATTAGGAGTAAAAAATAGAGACAAGGTGCCAGTTTCTTCATTTAGATTATATGACACCGTTGAAAAATACCCTAGATTAACGATTTCTTGCAAAGCTAGTTTAATATCTACTTCACTTGTTAATGACCCCACTTTTATACCGTAATTTGTTAATATTCTTTCTATTTCACTAGATGCATAAGAAACATCTATATTATAGGTAATATCGGTTAGAAAAGTTATAGAAAAAGCAAATCCTATAATGAGCAGCATAATCAAAAGTCCTAACGTTTTCTTCATAACTGTACCTCCCTATTGCCCTGTATTGTTATACTTAATAAATTTTTACATGTTATATTATAAAATCCTAAAAATGAAGGACATTATAACTTGTCTAAAACATCTCCTTGATATGCATATTTTATATATGCTTCATAAGTCCAAGGACAAAGTTTTTGAAAAAAATAAGCCAAAGCTATAGCGTATTGTTGTATCTCCCATTGTGCATGGGAAGAAGCTCGCAAGTCTAAAAAATGCATTAATGCTCTAGCGTTTGTGGTAAGATAAAATTCAGTATATTCTCCAACTGGTAATATAATCCTCGCTAATTCTTTAGTAACTCCTATATTAATAAGTTTTTCATAAGCTTCATACGATTTTTCATAGGCTTCTTCAATTATTTCTATGACTTCTTTTTTTAACTTTTCATCTCCGACAACAATATTTTTTTGTTTATCGTCAGTATCTTGGAATCTGATATTAGTAGGTATATAAAATTCATCAACATTTTTTGAGGTATATCGTCTACTTATCTCGTTAGGAGACATGCCTATTCTATGTCTAAACCACTGCCTTACAACGAAAATAGGCGCTTTTACGTAAAATGTGAAAGTAATGTGTTCAAAAGGTGATGTATGACCATTCTTCATCAAATGTTCTATAAGTCTTTTATCTTTTTCATCGGTAGATATATCTTTTCCATGTGATACCCTTGCTGCTCTAACTGCAGATCTATCCCCTCCCATGTAATCGACAATTTCGACAAAGCCTTTATCCAGCACCTTTAAAATTTTTTCACTGTTGCCCATTTTCTATCTTTTTCTCCTCTTTCAAAAATTTGTAGAGAATAAATAAAATAACAACTAAAATAATTAACAACGGTAGGTAAGTCACAATAAAATTTCTTTTTTTTAGTGTGTGATCTACTAATTTTAATGCATTTACTATTTGTTCGTTATCTGGATCAAAGATTAAAGCTTTTGTAAGATAAATTTTAGATAACCCAATGTTGTTTTTCATATCATGTTGAATTAACAAAAGGCCTAACTTTGCCAACGAATCTTCGTTTTTTTGATCGTAATATAGGGAGATCTCGTAATTTTTCTTTTTCTGAGTATAGGTATCGGAAATATCTCCCAGTAGTTCATAGCTTTTCGAAAGGATATTTTTCTTATCTGAATTTTGGATTAACAAATCAACGATAGTTCTTGCTTTTTCTTTCTCATTTGAATAATTATAAGAATAGGCTATTAATAATAATATTGTTTCACTTTTTTGGGGTTCTTTTTCATAAAGTTGAGCTAATTGAATTATTTTATCGTATTTGGATAATTCAAAAGCTTTACTAATTAATAACTCTAAAATTTTAACATTATTTGAATAAAAAGAAAAAATTTTTTCTAAATTAGAAAAAATAAATTCCTTTTCTTTATCATTTGATAAATCCCATCGAATTATTGATTCGTAATAAACACAAAATGGATTTTCTCCCTTACTCTTTGTTATTATATCAAGAGAGCTTAAAATAGCCTTAGATATCTCAATATCTTTCGTATTTTTATATTCATTAAACAAAAAAATAACTCTTATGGAATTAACGACAACCGAATTTGGATATTTTTTAAGGGCGGCTTCGATTTTGTTTATTGTATCTTTTTCATTTCCCTTTTGATATCCTCCGAGAATATCTAATATTGTTGAATCATCTGGTTCTAAGTATAAATTTATATGTGTTCTTGATTGATCTGCAATAGTTTTAAACTGAATATTTCCGTCTTCATAATACTTTAGATACATCCCTAAAACATTTAATGCCATTTCATCTGAGACAAGCAATTGATCAGGATCAAGAATATATACAAATTCATCCAAAATACCAGAAAATATAATAATAGAAAAATTCAACATACAAAAAGTTACCATCAAAATTTTCATAATTTGTTTCACTAATAGTCACCTTGCTTAAAAACTTCTGCTTTATAACCGTGTAAAACAATTTCTTCATTTTCTAATTGAAAGATAACTTTGGTTAAGGGTTTTGTAGGAACAAATTTCTTCTTATGAATTATTATTTCCACACCAGGATAAGCCACATCTCTTGCTATAATAAAGGCTTCTTCTCTTGAATCTTGTATTTGAGATTTTATTTCTCTTATTCTTTCCTGAGTCTTTTCAATTTCCTCAAGTAACACTTTAAAGGTATTAAGTGATTTTTTATAATACTCTAACCTTTGTTCATCAAGTTTATCCATCTCTTTTAACTTTCTTAGTCCAGTTAATATAGAACTAATCTTTTTAAGATTTTCTGTATCTGAAGCCAATTGATTTTCCAACTTAATTAACTCTTGATTCAATTCTGGTGGAATCCCAACTTCACAAATGGTTCTAACGTGCATAACACTACCTAAAATATCAGATTCTATAAGTTTAGTAGCTAAAACACTTCCTCCGGCTATTCGTCCGTTTTTGCCTTCTACAATAACATTTTTACCCGATTTTATCGTGGAATTTAAAATGGATGTGGAAACAATTAGAGTTTCTTCAACTTCAACAAATGAATTTTCTATATAATTACACTTCAAATTTTTCGCTTTAACAAAGCCTTTTCCAGCACCCTTAACGCCAAAAATATATGCGTCCCCTTCACATATGACAGTAGCTGACTCAACTACTCCTTTAATTTCTAGATAATCCCTAGCTTCGACTACAAAGCCTGCTTTAACATCCCCACTTATATACAATTTTCCAGGAAATCTTACATTACCTGTTGAATAATCCACGTTTCCATTAATTTTATGTTCATCAAGAACATCAATATATATTTCTCCGCTTTTGTCTTGAGTAGTTATGAACTTTCCATCCATTTTAGATATTATTTTGTTATTTTCTATATAAACATTTTTGCCTAGTCTCAATTTTAACTCTTTTCCCAATAATCCTTCCACAATTCCGCCTTTAACATTTTTGCCATCTTCTCCTTTTGTTGGTGGTATAATTTCTGCCAGTTCATCTCCTTTGTTAACTATAACCAGCTCACTAACTTCTTTCATATCTATTTTTGAGGTTTCTTTATTTTCAATTTCTTTTTCTATGATTTCTCGAAAAACTATTTTCGCATCTTCCCCAATTCCTGGAGGCGTCCCATAAGCTATAGTATAATCCTTATCATATTTTGGATTTGAAATTATGTGTTGGATAACTTCATTCATTATACCATGAACAATACCTTTTTCTCTTAAAAATTCTTCTATCTCATTTATGGTTGGGGGACGACCATCATTTATTAATTTTAATGAAGCTACCATTGCATCTTCTGATATTTTAATTTCATATCTCGCCACAATGCAGGCCTCCTCACCAAACTATAATTTTAGTTTTCCAATCGCCTATTTTGTATCTACCACTTTTTAAAATGCCAAAATCGCTTGCTATTTCTTTTCTTATTAAAACAATTTGGGGCTTCAAATATTTTAAAGAATTTATTCCTTCTTTCACTAAAAATTCATAAGGAATATCTTCAGGGATTCTTAAAAGGTCTGTCTTATAATAATTGAAAAAAGCATTGGCATAGTCTTCACCCACTACTTTTTTTAATTCTTCATAATTATTTCTTCTCGACTCTTCTTCATATTTTTTTGATTCTGATAACGAAAAAGCACATCCACAATAATCCTGTCTGTAAATATTATAAGTTTTACACATTTTCGAAGACTCTTTAATACCGTTGTTAGATCTAAAATTTATATATTGAAATCTTATATTTTTGTTACTTAATTCTATTTTTTTTACGATGTTTAAAATATCGTTATGAGATTTTCTAGGCGAAGCTAATAGGGAAGAAGTATACTGCGAAAATCTATACTCATTAGCAAAAATAAGGGAATTTTCTAACCTCAGTTTTATACATTCAAGGCATCTATTGTATTTGTTGAACTCATGGCCCTTTATTCTTTCAAAATATATAGATGGTTCGTATTCTCCTTCAATAAGTTCAAAGTTCCACACCATTTGAAGTTTCTTAACTTCATTGAACCTTTTTATATATTCCTCTTCAGGATAAATATTGGGATTGTAAAAGTAAACTATTGGCTCGTAACCTAACGCCTTTAGCTTTTTATAAGAAATGGTTAAATCTGGGGCACAACATACGTGAAGCAATAACTTCAAAATGTTATCTTCCCTTCTATTTTTTTTAAAGTAGAAGTAGAAATACCTATTTTTCTTAATTCATCACTATTCTCTATCTTTTTTAATAATCTGTAATCAACTATTTTTTGGGCGCTAACTTTACCTATCCCTGGCAAATTCATCAGTTCTTCAAGTGTAGCTGTGTTAACATTTATTTTTTTATCCTTTATTTCGTAAACATTTCTTGAAAGATATATATAATCTTTAATGTTTAAAAAAGTTTTTTCTCCGATACCAGGGACATTCTTTATATCTTCGACGGATGAAAAACCATATGTGTTTCTATATTTAACAATCGCATTGGCTTTTGAAGGGCCAATATATGGAAGCTTTACTAATTCTTCAACATTTGCTGTTAATAGATCTATTTTTAAAGTGGCGAATCCTTCACTATAGCGATCTTCAGTTGGGAATCTTTCATAGTTAATCAATCCAATCGTACATATCATAACTATAATCAATAAAGGAAAAAATAATTTCTTTTTCAAAGATTATCACTCATTTTTCCCCGTAAAATGTATTGCTTTACGAAAGCGATCTTTAATGCCCAATCCAGTTAATTCAAAAACCTTTTGTTCATCCATATTTTTCATATATTCATCAGATTCAGAACCGGTTTCAAATAATCCAACAACAATTGACCAATAATCTGCATTACTTGGAGTGTACTTCCCATTGTAGACAACTGCTGGTATTCCTCCTTCTCTTAAAGCCATAGTAGGAAAAACTGCAAGAGCAGGAGAATTAAAAAGATAAATTTGAATTGTATATAGATATTGTTCTTCGATTTCACCAACTAGATCATAATCTTGCCTATATAAATAGTATTTGTTTCCATTTTTAAAAATAAAATAATTAATCCCGTTTTCTAAAGCATATAAGGCTTCTTCAAAAGCCTTTCTTTCATTGTCAAATATTTTTACAGCTCCGACATTACTAGATTTTAAAAGCGTGACGGAATTACTTAGAAGAAATTGATAGTTCAATTCTCTAACATTATAGTTAACATTAGCTTTTACCTTCCCTACTTGTAACTCAGGCAAAATAAGTTCTTTCTCGTAATAGTCCTGATTATTATCAATCTCAAGTATTTGGGATGTAATGTAATCTGAACCCAAGTCGTTTATTTGAATGGCTAAGAAATTCATTTCATTTTTAAGATAAATAGTATATATGGTTATAGCAAAAGTTATTAAAGGTAATATAAAAACTATAATTAGCAAAAAATTAAATCCGCCAGCTTTCTTTTTCAATTTCATGCACTCCTTACAAAAACCTTAAATTCGGGTAATAATTCTTCTATTTCAGTATAGTTAATATAATAACTTATAAATCCATCATCTGTTAATAATATTTCGTTCAACGGAATAGAAAACTTTTTTGCTTTCAAATTCCTTAAAGGTAAATTTGAAAAACTTAATGAATTTTTTATGTCATTAACAATGCTTTTAAAATTAAGCTCGCTCAAATATCCAAGTTTATGACTGAGATAAGACAAAAAAACAAATGATAAACATTCACTTTCAACGAAAAAATTATTCATTTTAAAATCAGGTTCAATTAAAAATTTACTTAATCTTGTTCCCGGAAAAACTAGATCGTTAGAATAGAGAGAAAGTACGAATCTGATCGCTGTGTAAAGATATTCTTCTAAATCTAATTTTATAAAATTTTTAGAATATTTTAGGGATAACTTTGCGAAAGTTTTATCAAACAATAAGCCAACTAAATAGCCAAATATAAATTGTTTTTTCATAACAGACTTATCCAGAAATTTACAAAAATATGGATCTATATAAACAAGATCAGGATAGCCAGAAACTTTTAAATAATTCTTGGTGTAATTCATGTCTAAATTGAATTCTCCAGAAACTGGCAAATATATCATAGAAGATAATGTAGTGGGAACAATGATTAAGCTGGCTTTAGGAAAATCTAAGGTGTTATATGTGAAACCTACCATATCTATTAATGACCCTCCACCCACAACAATTATATTACTATAATCTCCATTTGTAATCAATTTACATAACTCAACATATTTGTCAAAATATTTAGCTTCGGGACCTCCTTTAACAAAAACAACGTTATCGCCATCGTAATTAAAATATTTTTTTAAACCCGAATCCATTATCAATAATGATCCATATCTTGAGAGATATTTAGATAAGAATTCTTCATAGTAGTTCATGTTTATGTTAATATGAATATCTTTTTCTATTCCTTTTGAAAAACTAATACTCTTCATTATCTTCTTCCTTCTTCTAATTTTGTTCCTCTATATTTGATATCTTGTCTATCCTTCTTTGGTGCCTGCCGCCCTCAAATCCGGTGGATAAAAATGTGTCAACTGTCCATTTTGCCAAGTCATACCCCATTAATCTTCCTGCTAAAACAAGAACGTTAGCATTGTTATGTTTACGAGCTAGTTCTGCCATCGATGGATATAGACATAATGCACCTCGTATCCCTTTTATTTTATTTATCGAAATGGACATACCAATTCCTGTACCGCAAAGACCTATTCCATAATCAACTTGACCGCTAGAAACTGTCTCTCCTAGCATTCTAGCGTAGTCAGGATAATCGACAGGATCTTTAGTGTAGGTTCCTAAATCAATTATATCAATTTTCTTTTCTTTTAGATAGCTAACTATCTCTTCTTTCATCTCAAAAGCAGCATGATCGGATGCTATAGCAATTTTCATTTTTACCTCCCAATAGAATTTACATAACCCTTATTAATCCTACCATTTTACCTTGAATTTCTAACTTATCCTTGGTTATTTTAATTTCTTGTGAATCTTTATTTTCAGGTATTAACAGTACTTCCTTTTCGTTTAGTTTTTTAAATCTTTTCAAAGTCGCTGTTGATTTATCAACTAACGCTACAATTATGTCTCCATCTTGAGCATAATCTTGTTTCCTGATTATTACATAATCTCCGCTTGCAATATGAGCCCCAATCATAGAATTTCCTTCAACCCTTAGAGAAAAATATTGAAAATTTTTCGGGAAAAAATTGCTAGGAATGGGAATAAAGTCTGTAATTTTCTCTATAGCTTCTATTGCATCACCAGCAGTGATCTTTCCTGACACAGGAATTAAATTTTCCACTGCAAATACAGTTCCACATTTAGAAGTAAGTCTTATTCCTCTAGAAACACTCTCTCTTTCTAAATAACCTTTATTTTCTAAAATTATAAGATGTTTGTGTGCTGCTCTCGGACTTCTGAATTCAAAATGTCTCATGATATCTCTTATGCTTGGAGCAAAACCATTTTCTCGCATGTATGAAATAATATAATTTAAAACTTCTGATTGTCTTTTTGTTAAATCTTCCATCAAACTTTTCCTCTCCTTCTCATTCATCCTTTACCTCTATTGCATCGACTACTTCATCATCTTCATCTAACCGAACAACAATAACACCTTGAGTAATTCTACTTAACACAGTAATATTATCTACATTTACTCTAATAGCTTTTCCCTTTTTTGTAAATATCAAAACATCTTCTCCATCTGCTACAGACATCGCTGCAACTATATTTCCTATTTTTGAAATATCTCGAACAGTTTTTAAACCTATGCCTCCCCTATTTTGTGGCCTGTAGGAACTAAACTCAACCCTCTTTCCATACCCTTTTTCAGTAATTATGAGTAATTTCTTATCATCATCCACTAAAACAACATCAACAACCTCATCACTATTTTTCAATTTTATTGCATTAACCCCCATTGCTTCTCTTCCCATTCTTCTTACCTGGGAAGAATTAAAATTGAGGGCCATACCTTTTTTTGTTACGACTAATAAATTTTTATCTTCGCCCTCTAAAACCATCGCATCGACAACTGTGTCGTTTTCTGCTATATTTATAGCTCGAATGCCAGAACTTCTTGCATTACTAAATTCTCTTAATGATGTTCTTTTTACCTTTCCTAATTTAGTAAAGATCAAAATATCTTTATCGTAATCACCATCCAAAGATATAGGAATTAGAGTTTTTACTTTTTCATCACCCGAGATGCCTATGTAATTTGCAATATGTGCTCCCTTAGAACTTTTTGATCCCATTTCAACTTCATAGGTATTTATTTGGTAAGCTTTACCTGCAGAAGAAATTAACATTAATTTTGATAGTCTATTCGTAAAGACTAATTCTTTTACAGTATCGTTCTCTGATATTTTTAAGCCTTTAGCTCCCTTTCCACCTCTGCCTTGAACCTTATATTCATTTGCAGGAATTGCTTTAATATAACCCCATTTTGTCAAAACTATTATGACATTCTCATCTTTGATTAAATCAACTTCATCGGCTAATTCACCTTTATAATACACTATTTCAGTTCTTCTTTCGTCCCCAAACTTCTTAGCCACTTCATCTAGCTCTTCTTTGATTATATTCATTAACTTTTCTCTATCTTGGAGAATATTTGTAGCATCTTTAATTTGATTGTATAAATCATTTAACTCTTTGATTAGATTGTCCGTCTCTAGCTTCGATAAACTAATAAGTCTCATGTCTGCAATTGCCTTTGCCTGCTCTTCACTAACTCCAATTGTTTCTTGCAAGTTCTTCAATGCTTCTTGAGGATTCTGCGAATTGCGAATGATGTCAATGACTGTATCAATTCCTTGAACAGCTTTTATTAGACCTTCCACAATATGAGCCCTTCTTTTTGCTTTTTCTAATTCAAAATTAGTTCTTCTAGTTACAACTTCAATTCTATGACCAATAAAAGCTTGCATTAACTCCTTGAGGTTCATCAATGAAGGTTTACCTTTATTAATAACATTCATTTGAGTATAAAAATAGCTCTGCAGATTTGTATGCTTAAAAAGGTCGTTTATCAATCTTTTAATGTTGGCATCTCTTTTTAATTCTATAACCAACCTTGTACCTTCTTTGTCACTCTCGTCTCTAACATCTTTTATCCCTGGATCTTTTTTATCGTCTTTCTTTTTTACAGCATACTTAACAATTTGCTCAATGACATTCGTTTTGGAAACTCCATAAGGTATTTCTTCAAATACAATTGATGTTCCGCTTTCTTTTTCTTCTATTTTATATTTTCCGCGAATAGTTATTTTACCTTTCCCAGTTTTGTAGAGTTCTTCTAAATTTTCTCCATCTACTATAACACCTCCAGTTGGAAAATCTGGACCTTTTAGATATTTTAGTAGATCTTTGATTTCCACATCAGGATTGTCTATCAATAACTTCAAGGCTTCAACTAGCTCGTTTAAATTATGTGGTGGTATGTTAGTTGTCATTCCAACTGCGATACCACTTGAACCATTCATTAAGAGATTGGGTACTCTAGTTGGTAAGACTATCGGCTCCTTTAAACTTCCGTCAAAATTGTCTCTAAAATCAACTGTATCCTTTTCTATATCAAGTAACATATACTCACCCACTTCCTGCATGCGCGCTTCGGTATAACGCATTGCAGCAGCTGGATCACCATCAACAGACCCAAAATTTCCTTGACCTTCAACTAAAGGATATCTCATAGAAAAAGGTTGGGCCATTCTAACCAAAGCATCATATATCGCTGCATCACCATGTGGATGATATTTACCCATCACTTCTCCAACTATACGAGCGCATTTTTTGAAAGCAGAATTATGCCTCAAAGACAATTCACTCATTGAATATAAAATTCTTCTTTGAACAGGTTTCAATCCATCCCTCACATCAGGAATAGCTCTACTAACTATTACACTTAAAGAATATAATAAATAGGAATTTTTTAGTTCGTCATTTAAATCTTTTTCAATTATTTTGTGTTCCATCACTTAAATGCCTCCATTACGAAATCTTTGCTCCCGCAGCTATTTCTCTATCAACTGTTAATAAACTTAAATTTCCATTTTCATCTTTGGCAGCTAAGAGCATACCTTCAGATAATTCACCCATTAATTTTGCTGGTCTTAAATTTGATATTACCACTATCTTTTTATTAATCAAGCTCTCTGGAGAATAGAATTCCTTAATTCCTGCAATTATTTGTTTTTGTCCTAATGGGCCAATATCTATAATTAATTTAATCAGTCTATCTGATTTCTCAATGTTTTCTGCGTTAACAACTTCTGCCACTCTTAGATCTAACTTCTTTAAATCTTCTATTTTAACAAAATTCATAACGTTTTCTAATTCATGCTTTTCTTTTTCAACCACTTCAACTGCCTCCTTTTTTTCTTCGTCTATATCAGTATCAGTATTCACTTTTATTACTCTTTCCCAATTTTCTACATCGATTCTTTCAAAGATAGGCTTACCTCTTTCAATTTTTTTACCAGAGTTTAACAATCCTATTTTGAGATTTTCAGATTTTATGTGAGATGAATTGTATCCAAGTTTACCTAAGATTTCTTTGGATGTTTCTGGCATTATAGGATAAAGCAGTATACCAATAATTCTTATACTTTCTAATAGATTGTACAACACGCTAGCCAATCTTCCTTTTTTATCTGGTTCCTTAGCTAGAAGCCATGGTTCTGTTAAATCTATATACTTATTTGAAAATCTAACTACTTCCCAAAGAGTTTCTAATGCTTGAGTAAACTGATATGATTCCATATGATTTAGAAACTGTTCCTTCTTACTTTCTACTAGATTAAAGAGTTCATCATCAACTTCATCTTTTATTCCTTGTTTTGGGATAACTCCATCAAAATATTTTTCAACCATTGTCAAGGTTCTATAAATTAAATTACTCAAATCATTAACTAAATCAGCGTTGTATCGTACAATTAAATTTTCCTCCGAAAAATCTCCATCTTTCCCAAAATTAATATCTTTTAGCAAATAATATCTTATTACATCTTTTCCATAAACATTCATCAATATTATAGGGTCGATAGCGTTACCTAAAGATTTGGAAATTTTTTGACCGTTAATAGTTAACCATCCGTGTGCAAAAATCTTCTTTGGCAAAGGTAGACCAACAGACATAAGCATTGCTGGCCATATTATTGAATGAAATCTGTTTATTTCCTTTCCTATCAAATGTAAATCCGCTGGCCAATATTTCTCAAACTTTTCTTTATCATCTGTATATCCAATTGCACTAACGTAATTTATTAATGCATCTACCCAAACGTATACAACATGTTTAGGATCGTTAGGCAGAGGAATACCCCAATCAAAAGTTGTACGGGTGATACTTAAATCCTTTAATCCTCTTTTCAAAATTTGCATCATTTCATTTCTTCTAAATGCCGGCTCTACAAAATCAGGATGTTCCTCATAATATTGAATAAGAGGTTCATTATATTTTGATAACTTAAAAAAATAATTTTCTTCTTCAACCCATTTTAATTCTCTTTTACAATCAGGACATAATTTGATATTGCCTTCATCTAACACTTCATCAACGTTCCAAAATGATTCATCATGAATACAATACCAACCTTCATATTTCCCCTTGTAAACATCTCCATTATCGATCATTTCTTGAACAAAGAGTTGAACAGTTTTTACATGATAATCATCCGTTGTTCTAACAAAATGGTCATAACTTATATTCATATCATCCCATAATTTTTTAAATTTTGAAGATAGTTCATCCACGTATTTTTGAGGTGAAAGATTTCTTTCCTTCGCTGCTTGTAAAACTTTTTGACCATGTTCATCTGTACCTGTTAAGAAAAACACATCATATCCCATCATCCTTTTAAAACGAGCAATGATATCTGCTACAATAGTTGTATAAGCTGACCCAATGTGAGGTTCACTGTTAACATAGTATATTGGGGTTGTGACATAAAATTTAGACAAAGAGGCCACCTCCGACTTTTACTGCTTTTTTTATTTATCTTTGTTTATTTTTGCATTTATAACAAAAAATTGGCTTAAATTAGTAAAATTAGCCTAATTAATTATACCACAAATATTTTCTTAAATCATTTATTTAAAAGATTATGGTATCTATTTTCTATCATCCATAATTATAGCTTTTAGGGTACAAGCTCACCATGTATAGGTAAGAATTTTATGCATGCTGTAAACCTATTATCCCTTGTAAAATTTTTGAAATCTCTCTTTATTTTTTATTTTGTTTGGAATTTAAAACTTCATCGTAAATTTTGATAAAAATAACCTTTTTTAAAAATAGAACCATTAACTCATATGATATAATAGAAACAAGGTCTTTTGAACATTTTTTATACAAAATTATAAGAATATATCTTATCTAAAATCAAAACAACACAATTTAAGTGGAGGGATATCATTGCTTTTTTCAAAACTTTATGCTCCAACATTGAAAGAATCTCCTGCAGACTCAGACATAAGAAGTTACGAATTATTAATCCGGGGAGGCTTCATTCGCAAAATATCTTCTGGGGTGTACAGTTATCTTCCGCTCGGATGGAGAGTTATACAAAAAATAGAAAGCATTGTTCGAGAAGAAATGGAAAAAATAGGTTCCCAAGAATTAATGCTTCCAATTATCCATCCGGCTGAGCTTTGGAAAATGACTGGAAGATGGGATGATTATGGACCTGAGCTTATGAAACTAAAGGATAGAAATGGCAGAGAATTCACTCTCGGCCCTACTCATGAGGAAATTGTAACGTATTTAATGAAAAATGAATTAAGGTCTTATAAACAATTACCGCTTAGTGTTTTTCAAATTGCTACGAAATTTAGGGACGAGATAAGACCTAGATTTGGTGTTTTAAGGGCAAGAGAATTTATAATGAAAGATGCTTATTCGTTTCATCCTGACTATGAATCACTACATGAAACTTATGAGCAATTCTACATCGCATATGAAAATATCACTAAAAGATTAGGAGTCAAGTATGTAATTGTAGAAGCCGATACAGGAGCTATCGGCGGTAACGTTTCACATGAATTCCACGTTCTTGCTAAAAATGGTGAAGGTAAAATATTCTATTGTGAAAAATGCGGATATGCGGCCAGTGATGAAAAGGCTATTTCAGGGGAAACTTTTTCCCCCAATAGTAACGAACCTAAAAAAGAGATGACGAAAATCGATACAGGGGAATTAAAAACTATCGAAGAAATAGCTGACCTTTTAAAACTACCTAAAAATAAATTAATAAAGTCGATGGTTCTAAAGTCTAAAAACGATTGGGTTATGGCACTAATTCGTGGTGATTATGAACTCAATTTATCAAAACTTCGTTCTCTTCTTAAAGATCAGACTCTAGATTTTGCTGATCCAGAGGAAGTTTATGAGAAGTTCGGTGTTAATATAGGAAACATTGGTCCTATAAATGTCCCAAATGATGTTAAAATAATTGCTGATTTAAGCGTGAAATCTGTTGTCAATGGTGTCGTTGGTGCCATGGAAGAAAAAATGCATTATATAAACGCTACCCCCCTTGAAGATTTCAAAGTCGATGAATTTCGTGATATTAGATTTGTAAAAGAGGGTGAAAAATGCCCTCATTGCGATGACGTTCTAAAAGAAACTCGAGGCATAGAAATAGGACAAGTCTTTGAACTGGGTGATAAATATTCTTCAAAAATGAAAGCTTACTTTATGGATGAAGAAGGTAATCAAAAACCTTACATTATGGGTTGCTATGGTTGGGGTGTTTCTAGAACTTTAGGAGCTGTAATTGAACAACTAAATGATGAACATGGCATGCTTTGGCCACGAAGCATTGCCCCATTTGAAGTGGCAATAATACCTGTTACTTCAGCCAACAAAGAAATCACCAAGATTTCAGAACAAATTTACGATTTTCTAACGAAAAAAGGTGTAGAAATCCTAATAGATGATAGAGAAGTTTCGGCAGGTGTTAAATTTAAAGATATTGATTTAATAGGCATACCTCTCAAAATAATTATAGGAAAATCTTATGAAGAAGGTAATATAGAATTAAAACTTAGGTATGAGGAAGAGAGCACATTAATAGATTGTTCTGACTTAGAATTAGTTTATAAGGAAGTTTTAAGAAAATTAGACGAATACGATCCATCACAAGCTCTGAAAATTTAAATACCCTAAAAATTGACAAAAATTTGAAAAAATAGTAAAATATAGAGGGAAAAAATAAAAGCCGAAGGATCTTCGGCTTTTATTGGTGGGCTCGGGTGGATTCGAACCACCGACCACCCGGTTATGAGCCGGAAGCTCTAACCAACTGAGCTACGAGCCCTAATCTGTATTTAATTATAGCATCAATTACTAATTTTGTCAATACTTTTAGAAATTAATAAAAAATAATAGAGGAGAATGTAAAATGAGTGAGGGTTTGAAAATTCAGAATTCTAACGAAGATCCTATTAAAATACTACTTGATAAATATCCAAGAATTATTATACTAAAAGCAGTTTTTAATCTTCTGGATTCAAATGAAACCGTTAATTTAGAAAGTTTAGAAAGTGAAATAATAAAATTACTTACTAAAAAATAAATGGACCTTTTAAGGCCCATTTATTTTTTTATTTTTAAGGGAGGGAAAATATTGAAAAATGATTTTCTAGGTAGGAGTTTAACAGTTATGAATGACTTTACCATCGAAGAAGAAATGTTTTTGTATCATCAAACAAGAAAGTTGAAAGAAAAATGGAGAAACAAAGAAGATTGCTCGGATTTTGAGATAAAACTTCCATCTGTAGGAATTTATATTGTTTTCACTGAACCAAGCACTCGAACAAAAGAATCATTTATTAATGCTGCTAAATTTCATAAAAAAGCAAAAACAAATATATTCGAGGCTGAACACTCTTCTTTTAACAAAAATGAAAGTTATATTGATACCTTTAACATGCTAACAGGATACTCCGATTATTCAATTTTTATTGTAAGAACAAAACTAGAAGGAACTTGTAAACTTTTAGATGAAAAGGTCTCCGATTTTGCACTAAGGCATAAGTTGAACAAACCTTCTTTTATTAATGCTGGTGATGGAAAACATGAACATCCTACTCAAGAACTCTTAGATGAATATACATTTCTAGAACAGTTGAACTTCGATAACTCTTACATACACATCGCTCTTGTAGGCGACCTACTTCATGGCAGAACTGTTCACTCAAAAGTTTCAGGATTAAGAATATTTAAAAATGCAGCAGTAGATTTAATAGCACCTGAAGAACTTCAAATGCCAAAACACTATGTAACTAAAATGAAAGAAAACGGTTTTGAGGTACGGATATTTGATTCTATTGAAAACTATCTTAAACAAGAAAATATCGCTAAAATATGGTATTTCACACGTCTTCAATTGGAAAGAATGGGTGAAGACATTTTAGAAAAAGAACATTTATTAAGAAAAAGCGTAACTTTCAGAAAAGAGTTTCTTCCCCTTCTTCCAGAAAACACTAAATTTTATCACCCCTTACCAAGGCATAAAATTTACCCAACTATTCCAGCCTTTTTAGACCCTTTACCTTTGAATGGTTGGGAAGGACAAGCTATGAATGGTTATTGGACAAGAATAATTTTACTTTCCATGTTTGGAGGAGCAATAACCGCACCTTTCGATACATCAGTAAAAAATGTGGAAATAAACGAACAAGATTTTATTGTTTCTGCCCCCATAAAGGATGGAACTAAGGGAATTACGAAAGATGGAAAGAGGGGTATTAAACCAATCGAAAATGGAACAGTTATCGATCATATAGCAAAAGGAAAAAGTCTTGATAAAATATATGAAACCATTGTCAAAATTCGAAAAATTTTAAAATTATATGTTTTAGATAGTGCTGATGGAATATTTAAATCAGCAGATGGCAATTTCAAAGGATATATCAGTTTACCAGATGTATATCTTTCCCAAAAAGATATTAAAAAATTATCTGCCATTTCTCCTAATACAACTGTGAATATAATCAAAAATAGTCGAGTTTGCGAAAAATACAGAATTTCACTGCCACCACGAATATACAATTTTGAAGAATTAAGATGTAAAAATGAAAGCTGTATTACCAATCCTATAAACGGTGAAAATGTTCAAGTTTCATTTGTTAGAAACAATGATAACGAATTAATATGCGAGTATTGTGAAACTCCTCATAACTTTGAAGAGATTTGGAATGTTTAAGAGGTGATAAAATGTCTTGCCATATAGCTAAATCGGCACAAGTGTATGAAAATGTAGATATGGGTTACAATGTAATAATTGAAGAAAACGTAAAAAATTGAAAAAGATGTAAAAATAGGCAACAACGTTATTATTAAGAAAGATACTAAAGTAGAACCGAAAAAAGAATAGCTCTATTTAAGGGACCTACAATTAAGAAAGGTGCAAGAATTGGAGCAAATGCGACAATCCTACCAGGGATAGTAATAGGCGAAGATGCATTGGTAGGGGCAGGCTCAGTTGTTACAAAAAATTTAGAGCCTAGAAAAATATACATCGGTGTTCCGGCCAGAGAAACTAAAAAGGTATCTGACGAAGAACTCTTAGAAAATCAAAATTATTACATTTCTAAATAACAAGTTATTCCCATATTTCTGGTTCTACTTTTAAATCCACTTGATACTTTTCTTTAATAACTTTTTTAACGTAATCAATAAGAGCCTTAACCTGGCCAAATGTAGCATTGCCTTTATTTATTATAAATCCAGCATGTTTAGTGGAAATTTGGGCGTCTCCTATGGAATAACCTTTCAATCCAAGGCTTTCCAAGACAGTGCCTACATAAAAGTCAGGTTTTGGCCTTTTAAATGTACTACCAGCAGAAGGCATTTCTATAGGTTGTTTACTGTATCTTTTAATTGAAAAGTCTTCTATTCTGCTTTTTATATTGTTTAAGTTATCTTTACATAAAATTTGTTTTGAAGATAAAAGAACAAGAGGAAGATCTTGCAAAATACTTTTTCTGTAGGAAAACTCCAATTCTTTGTTTCTCAAGATTTTAATTTTTAAATCCGATAAATCAAACACTTCTGCTTCTATAACTACATCCTTCATTTCTCCACCATAAGCTCCAGCATTCATGTATATAGCTCCACCTACAGTTCCAGGAATTCCACAGGCAAATTCTAGACCACTGTACCCTCTTTCTGACACTAGATGAGATAGACTCGCTAGGTAAACACCGCATTCTGAATCAACCAGCAATTTCTGCCCATTCATTAATTTTTTTTCTTTTACTCCTGTGAGATATTTTGTGGAAACCATCACGAAATTTAAATCGTCATCTGTGACAATTAAATTTGTACCTCCTCCAATAATTTTAAAAGGGATATCTTTTTCCTTAAGTAGAATCAGAGTTTCAATAAATATCCTTTTAGTTTTGGGGAAAAACATGTAAGGCGTCTTTCCCCCAACTCTAAGACTTGTATGACTTTTTAAATATTCGTCTTTTTTTATTTCACAACCTTTAACGTACAGTTCTTTACATATTTCATCCAATTCCATGAAATATACTCCTTCAAGCAAACTCTTTTTCATAACTTAAACCCAATTTATTAATCCACTCAGGTTCTTTTCCATAACCAAATCTTTCCATCAACTTTCCACAATGTTCGTGCATTTTTTGAGCCATTTTCCTATCCCATTCCTTCCAATGAGGTAATTTATAGTTGTCTGCACTTGAATTTAATTTTTTATCTAGTAATTCCGGTTTAAACTGGTATTTTCTACTAAAACCATCGGAAAATTTACTACAAAATTCTAAAAAATCTAAAAAAAATTCGTTTCTGCTTTTACTCAAAAATAGGTCCTCATATCGATACAATCGAAAGTTTTTCTTATCTTTCATACTATCAAGAACAAATGTATTTAATTTATTGTAATACCAACAATATCTTTCAAACTTTGACATGTTTTTCCATTTATCACAATATGGATCATCTTTGAAATGATACGGTCTCATACTCATTTCTAAAAAAGCTAAATCTACTGTTTTATACAAGAGATAAACCGGTGAACTTATAGCTGACCTAATCCATGTTCTAGGATCTCTTATAATAAAAACGATTTTACAATTTGGGAATACATCTTCTAGGAGATCTACTACACCATGTAAGTGATTACTCGATTCGACATAAATACTTTCCTTCGTCTCTTCTAATATTTGTTTTCTTAAACCTTTTATATATTCCTTTGTTTTTTCATCGGATATCTTCCCTATACGACGATAGGTACTTAATTTACACATAGATTTTGAAGGTAAAAATTGTCCTACAGTCATTTGAAATAATCCAAATCGTTTTATATCACGTGCCCACTTTTTCAAATCTTTAAAAAATACATTTGCTGGTTCATGCACCGAATAGCAATCCTCTATCATTTGATTTAGACTTTTTGCTAAAAATTGAGTCCCTGTTCTTCCTGTGGATGTAATGAATACGCAATGCTTGTTAAAAACCGATTCCATATAACTCACCATCCTATAATATACTCTTAAACTATATTGTATATTTTTGTCAATTCAATTCTTTAATAGTTTTTCTAATTGTTCTCTCAACTGACTAGGATCTTTGTACAAAATGCCTTTTATACCTACTTGCTCAGCCACTTGAACATTTTGCAAAACATCATCTATAAAAACTGTTTGCTCTGGAACTAAATCATATTCATCTAACAAAAGTTTAAATATCTCTTTTTCGGGTTTCAAAAGATTAACTTGATAAGAAATTATCATACCATCGAATAATTCAAAAAACGAATGTAAAGATGTTATGTAATTGAAAGCGTGTTCGTGAAAATTTGAAAGGACGTATAATTTCTTGCCCTTAGATTTTAGTTCATACAGAAGAGAAATATTTTCTTCGATGGGTATTAGATATTTATGCCAGTTTTCAAGAAGCAATTTGAGTTCCTTTTGTAACTCTGGATTTTTTTCTAACCATATCCTACAAGCTTCTTCATAGCTAATTATACCTCTATCCAATTCCGACCAAATTTTTGTTTGAAAAACACCTTTAATTATCCTTTTCTTTACTGATTCGTCTTCAAATAGATCCTCTAAAATTTCTTTTGGATCAAATTTAAAAAGTACATTCCCTAAGTCAAACACTATATTGTCCACGATACTCCTCCTTAGCTAAAGTTTTGTAGTTACTTCGAAAAATACTAAAATGTACATTTATAAACATACATTTTTATATAATAAGAAATGTGTTCAGTGAACCTCCTAACCTCAAATTCTATTTCTACTTTCCAAAAAGATTTCTGTTTTTAAAATGATAATATAGTTTTCATCCAACATAAATTGTATTTTTCCTTCTCTCGGAACATTACTAGAACAGGAATTGTTTCATTATGTCTCTTTTTAAAATTGTATGATGTGTAAACAGAAATCAACTTAAAAATAAAATCTAAATACATGGAGGTTTAAGAGCGTTTTTTTACTTGTTATAATTTCTCATTTAAAAATTATAACATATTAATATTAACTGAATCAAAGTTAAACTTTAGAAAATTGATAGTATAAGCATGGTAAAATAAGTAAGATTAAAATTTTACAAAAATCATACTTCGGAGGTGTAGTTAGATAGATGAATAATCTTCATATAGTTGATCATCCTTTAATAAAGCATAAACTATCTCTAATGAGAAATAAAGATACTGGACCAAAGGAGTTTAGAGAACTTCTAAATGAAATTACATTACTTCTAACTTATGAAGCTTCTAGAAACCTTCCCACAGTAGAAATTGAAGTAGAAACCCCATTGGCAAAAACTAAAGGTGAAATTGTAGAAGACAAAAAAGTAACCATAGTTCCTATTCTGAGGGCAGGCTTAGGGATGTTAGATGGTATTCTTTCATTAGTGCCAAATGCTAGTGTTGGATTTTTGGGTGTTTTTAGAGATCCAGATACCTTAACTCCTGTAGAATATTATGTAAAATTTCCTCCGTTAACAGAAGAACATCAAATTTTCATTGTTGATCCAATGTTAGCTACTGGACGATCTATGAGTCATGCTATCAAACAAGTCAAAAAACATGGAGGAAGGCACATAACTATAATGTGTTTAATTGCAGCTCCTGAAGGTGTTTGCGTAGTCATCCGTGATCATCCAGATGTGGAAATATATACCGCTGCTTTAGATGAGAAATTAAATGAAAAAGCTTATATCATTCCAGGTTTAGGTGATGCTGGAGACAGACTTTATAGAACAAAATAATTTTAAAATAGCTTATTTCTTAGGAGGCATGTAATGTCAAAATTACTAGAGCATACATTTTTGTTCTCTTTAGCCACTTTGATTAGCAGAGTTTTAGGATTGTTTAGAGATGCTGCTTTTGCTCATTTTTTTGGTATTAGTGCTCAATATGATGCATATTCTATTGCAATTCTTTTCCCTTTTTTTCTTAGAAAAATTTTCGCAGATGGAGCTTTATCTTCCGCTTTCGTTCCTTTGTTTAACAGAAAAAACGGTGAAGATGCACAAGTTTTTTTTAGTACAACCTTTTGGTCTGTTTTAATTATTACTTCTTTGCTTTATATTCCTGTGAGCATATTTTCTGACAAAATAGTGCTAGTTTTAGGAACAGGATTGTCTCCTTCTATAAAAAGTTTAACTTCGTTTTTGCTAAAGATATCTTATCCTTACATTATTTTTATATCACTATGGGCTGTAATTACAGGTGTACTTAATTCTAAAGATATTTATTTTGGTCCAGCCTTTGCTCCCGCTTTATCAAATATTGTTATTATTATATTTATCTTCATCTCTCCATACTTTGTGCCACAGATTTTAGGACCCACAATAGGTTTTACAATAGGCGGAATTGTAGAATTCTTACTTGTTTTTTTCCTATTAAAAAAAATACGTTTTCCTATAACCTTGGATTTCAACGTACATGATTTAAAACCTATCTTGAAATTATTTGGCCCAGCCCTATTAGGCGTAGCAGTTGGAACTTTAAATACTTTGATAGACACCAATATTGCTACTTGGACAGGAACAGGAGGAGTATCGACGATTGAATACGCATTAAGAATTTACCAATTACCCCTAGGAATTTTTGCAGTAAGTGTTGCCAATGCTCTTCTTCCAAAATTATCTTATTCTGCTAGTGTAAAGAATGAAAAAGAATTTCAGCAAACTTTAGAAAGTAGTCTCGAACTAATGTTATTTTTTATTATACCTGCTACCTTCGGCTTAATATTTTTAAATAAAGAAATTATAGCTCTTATATATCAACACGGTAATTTTACTTACCAAGATACCTTGATAACTGCAAAAACTCTTTTATGTTATTCACTGGGGCTACCTTTTTATGCCTTACACACAATTTTCATTAGAAAGTTTCATTCACAATTAAATACAAAATATCCTTCAATAGTGGCAGCGATCATGCTTTTGATAAATGCAGTCTTAGATGTGTTACTATCAATAAAAATCGGGGTCGCGGGTATAGCTTTGGCTACATCAATTTCTGGAATTTTTGGAATGATCTTAACGGGTTATTCCACTTTCAAGTCTTTGGACTTCCAAAATTGGATCGAAATTTTAAAAATATTTGGTGCAAGCTTACTTATGTCATTATTTATTTTAATTTTTAAAAACCTTTTTACTTCAAGACTATGGACAATACTTTTGATTGTTCTGGGTGCTTTGGTATACATTGCAAGCACTTATTTACTTGGTTACAAAAAGCTGTCTACAGCTATAAAATTGGTTTTTAAAGGAAAAAATAAAAAATAACTCTTATGAAAAAGATGATTTGTGTTAAACCTTAAAATTTATTTTTTTAAATTTAACGAAAAATATATCTATTTTTACCATGCTAAATAAACGTATACACTTGTCCAATTTTAGAAATCATAAATTAAAATAAAATCTTAACATTATAATTTTCTAAATTTATATTCTAAACCATTTAACCATGGGGGATATGAAAAGATATATTCAGATAACCTGCATGAAAACTAGAAAATCAGATTTTTAATCAAAAATTTTCTTGATTAACCTCTCCCTATATGATAAGCTATATATGGGCTTATTTTTAAGGGGTGAAAAATGAATGGATAAAGATGAATTACTTGAGAAACTTCGTGCAAACCTCTCTCGAGACACTTGGAACAACTGGCTTACTTCTGCAGAAATATTAGAAATAGATGATAAGAAAGTTGTTATGGGTTTAAGAAATATATTCATTAAAGAAACCGTAGAAAAAAGGTTTGGTACGATAATTCAAGACACTATTTCTAATATATTAGGTAAAAAAGTTTCTGTAGAGTTTAGAGAGATACCTATTACTAAAGAAAGCAAAAATTCTATTTCTGGGCCAATTATTAAAAATAGACCTTTAAAACTTTCTGAATTCAATCCAGAATTCACTTTTGACAGCTTTGTGGTAGGCGAATGTAACAGAATGGCTTATTACTCAGCTTTAGAAGTTTCAAAGAATCCAGGTAAATTTAATCCGCTTTTTATTTATGGGGATGTAGGATTAGGAAAAACCCATCTTCTCCATGCTATAGCTAATTACATATTAGAACATTCCCCTGATATGAAAATAAAGTATGTCACAGCAGAAGAATTTATGAATGAAATGATGGAAGGCATAAGATCAAGTGGGATGGACAAATTTCGAGAAAAATTTAGAAAAAATATTGATTTTTTATTAATAGATGACGTTCAATTTTTAATAGGCAAAAATACAGTACAAACTGAGCTATTTCATACGTTCAATACACTTTTCAATTCACAAAAACAAATTGTTATATGTTCAGACAGAACACCAGAAGATCTATCTACGTTTCATCCTAGACTTATCAGTAGATTTGAAATGGGCCTTGTTACTGATATTCAAGCTCCCGATAAAACAACAAAGTATTTGATTGCCAAAAAAATGGCAGAAATGATATCATTTCAATTGAATGACGATGTAGCTTATTATTTAGCCGAAAACATTGAACAGAACCTTAGGAAACTTAGAGGAGTAATAATGAATTTAGTCTTGCAAAGTCAAATTTCTGGGAAGGATGTTGATTTGGACTTCGCCAAAAAAACTGTGGATTCTATGATAAAAATGAACGCTAATAAAATGAAGTTTCGCTCAAAAGAAGTCGTTGAATCTATTAAAGAAGATTCAGTTATAAATGCAGTGGCTTCAGAACTTAATTTAGACAGAAAGGAAATATTTTCTAATTCTCGAAAAAAAGACATCGCTTTATCTAGACAATTAATAGCTTATATTTTCAAGACAAACCTTAATATGAAGACAAAAGACATTGCAGAAAAATTGGATAAAAATCACTCTACCATTGTTCATTCCGTGAAAAAGATAGAACAGTCATTATTAATGGGAAATGAAAAGATCAAAGAAACTTTGAATAATATCTACATAAAATTAGAAGAAGAGAAAGTTAGTTTGAATATTTAGAGAAAACAAATAAAAAGCTGAGGCGTCGCCTCAGCTTTTTATTTTGTTAAATTTTAAAACTCTAAACCTACTATTGCTTCGGGGGTTTTTATATGAAAAGTAAAAGTTTCAGTGAAAAAGAGTCTAATCTTGTTTTCTATTCTTAACTCATATCCTAAGGATAAATCCTGACCCAAAATTAACTTAAAATCATCTCCACGAGTTGATATAATAAAAGAATTTTCTAAGTTATCGATAGTTTCTATTTCCAAATTCATTATCTCTTTTAACAACAACGTTAATGGATAAGCATTTTGTTGGGCAAAAAGTCTTTCCCAAATTTCCTTATTAATTACTAATACAAAAGGCCCTTCTATACCATCTTTTCTAAACTTTTGTTTTGCATCGAATACAGATTTGACAAAATCATTTACCTTTTCCGAACAACTTTTTACAAAGTTTTGCTTTGCGATAGTAAACAATCCAGTAATTTTTGCTTTATCTTCACCTTTTAATATAATTTTATTTTCAAATTCTGAAAGATTTCTCGCAGCTTCTTCTAAAGATGTTAAATCTGGAGTTTGGTAACCTCTTTCTATGTTATCGAGTTCCCAAATATCTAATTCAAATGGATATCTTACTTCAATCAATGGTAAAGATTCCCTAATTCCCCATCCCAAAGCTCTTTTTGGGTTATCGATTATCTCAAGAGTACCTAGAGCATAAGAAGAAAAGTCCCATCCGTAAGGACCCTCTACCTCTATTATTTTCCTTAGTCTTAAATTTCTTCTGAAAACTTCCCTTGCTCTTTCGTCCAACTCTTCCCATATTTTCTCTGTTAGGGGAGCAAAATCCCTTTTTAGAAAGTCCATTTGATTCCCTCCTTTCACTTTTTAAATATAGGCAACACAAACTACCTACAGAAATTCATTCTTTTAATCCTCTTAAACCTAGGTCGCCTTTTTTTAAATCACCACTTCTATTTTCAGAGTCTCCCTCTTCGATCTCAAGTAGAGGTTCTTGGGTGAATAGATATTTTCTTAACTCTTCATCCCAGCCAGGCATATTCCTTCTCAACCATTCTATGATCATTACTGCATGTTCTATTTCTTCATCCCTGTTGTGTTCCATTATCTCTTTAATTGATTTATCTTTCGAAACGGCTGCTCTTTGATTATACCAGTCAATTGCTTCAATTTCTTCTTTCAGGCTATTAAGTGCATAAACATAAGATCTGTCTTTCTGGCTCAATTCTTCATACGGTTGATGATAGTCTTGCATAAACTATCCCTCCTTTTTGTATTTGATAAAATTAGATGCTTTAAAGATCAAGAAACTGATTTTGTACTTATTTTATAATTTACGTTTCAAGATATACTTTGTTGCTTTAAAATTCTATGGTATTAGAGTTGTCTATTATTCTTATATTTCAAAGAAGTAATAAGAGAAGAACTTTATCCCAGACCTTTTTTAAAATCCAAATTTCAATTTAAAATAATTATACTATCTTTGAAATGTTTAGTTAATTTTGATACTATCTTTGAAATGTTTAGTTAATTTTGAGCTTTCCTTTATATTGTATAATATTCTTAAATGTTTTCAAAATCTAATTAATATATTATTAAATTTTTTAAAATTTAAAGTTATATTGTCTCTTTATAAACAAAATAAAGATCCATTTCATTGTTACCTGAAACGTAAAGAGGAAATAATATTATTGTTCCGCGCACATTGACTTTTACTATTTTTCCTCTTATTACTGACGGAGGAGCAACTCTTATTAAATATCTATACTGTTCTAAATGCGTAGCTATTGTACCGGCTATCATATTTCCAAATTCACCTATTGCGCTTATTGCCATATCATCTACTTCATTAATACTCATGATTCCCTGCATCATTTCATTAACTAAATTTATCGCTTCCTTTTCTGTGAAAGAATAAATTATGTTTCCTTCTAATACCCCTGTAAAGCCGATATTCGCGACAATGTCATAATTCTTTTGAATTTCTGTCACCAATTTTGGCTTATCAACTTGTAATTCTTTTTTAGCAATTATTTGAAAAGTATTCTTTACTGCGGACAACACTGAATTTATAATATTAGCATCTATTATAATCAGCCTCCTAGACAAGTTTGAAATAGTTCTTGTAAATTTTACAAACGTTTTGTTTAGATTTTTTTACAAAATAACTTCTTTACTTTAATTATCATTAATTAATAATAACTTTTACATATTTGGTGCTGGTTCCGAGAGAAGAAGATGTTGCCCTTTAACTTTTAGAAATTTTAGTATAGAGACAAAACCTGGCTGTCTAAACTGTGACGACATCGTGTAGAGTATTTCTACAAGTGAAATTTTAACATCGATTAAGTATGGAAATCGAACAACAGCCTCTTCCGTTCTTTTATTGTATTTTAAAAATAATCAAACCTCTGACTTATTTGATTTAAAATTGTACTTTGTCCCTTCTGATGTATCTTTTATTTCGATTCCCAGTTGATTCAGTGTGTCTCTTATATAATCGCTTAAATTATATAACCTATTATTTCTCAATGTTGTTCGTACTTCAATTAACACTTTTATTAAATCATCAACTTCTACAGCATATTCTTCAACACTTCTGCTACTCTCAAAAATACCAAACAAACTCCCATAGACGTTTCTAATTAGATAATAATTATCTACAATCATACTTTCATTTTTTGAATTCAATGCTTTATTTAATTCCTTTGATAAGTCAAAAAGTCTTGCTATTGCAGATGGTGTGTTAAAATCATTTGCCAGATTTTTAAGTAAATACTCTTCTTGACTTTTAAAATATTCTCCTTCTTTAGAATAAGGCACAAACCCCTGAAAATATTCTTCACTTTCTTTTAAGGATTGTTTTACTCTATTTACAGAAATTTCTTGAGCTCTTAGTAAATCTTCACTAATATCAATAGGTACTCTATAATGTTTGCTAAAAATAAACACTTTTAGTACATCAGAATCAAATTGTTTTAATAAATCTCGTACTAACCACACGTTTCCTAAAGATTTAGACATTTTACTTTGTGCAAGCTGTATCATTCCATTATGCATCCAATACTTGGCAAATTGCTTTTCACTTGCTAACGCCTGCGCCCTTTCATTTTCATGATGAGGAAATATAAGATCATTGCCTCCTGCATGTATATCAAAAGAATCACCTAATATTTCTGTTGCCATAACCGTACACTCTATGTGCCAACCAGGTCTTCCTTTTCCCCACGGACTTTCCCAACATGGTTCCCCCTCTTTGGACGCCTTCCATAAAGCAAAGTCCAGAGGATCTTTTTTGTAAGTTGAGATCTCTATCCTGCTTCCTGAAATCATGCTATTCGTGTCTCTATGAGAAAGTTCACCATATTTATCGAACTTTCTTACATTGAAATAGACATCACCATTTTCGACTTCGTATGCAAAACCCTTTTCTATCAGAATTTCAATGTAGCGAACTATTTCTTCAATATAATTTGAAGTCTTAGGATGAAAATTAAAAGCTCTAACTTTAAGGTCTACCATATCTTTCCAATATTCGATTATATATCTTCTTGCTATTTTTTCAAAAGAGACTCCTTCTTTATATGATTGAGTTATTATTTTGTCATCTATATCAGTAAAATTTTGGACCATTGTAACTTTATAACCTATATACTCCAAAAACCTTCTAAATGCATCAAAAGTGATAATAGGTCTTGCGTTGCCAATATGAATAAGATTATACACAGTGGGACCACATAGATAAATCTTAACTTCATCTTCTTTTACAGGAACAAAATCTACAACCTTTCCAGTTAAAGTGTCATAAATTTTTATGTTATACTTCAAATATGTATCACCCTTTCAAGCCTTTGCAGAATCCTTTCACGACCAATTAAATAAATAGTGTTGACTAGATCAGGACCGTGAAAAGAATCGGTTAGGATTTTTCTCAAAGCCATATAGAAGGATTTTTTTTGCGGATTTGCCTCTTTCATAGCTTTTTTTAAATTTTCTGTTATAACTTCGGTGTCCCATTTATCACTTCTTTTTGTGTGCTCATAAAATAAAATTATAGCCTCTCTAACTCCACTTTTATTGAAATATATTAAAAATTCTTCATCGTTAAGATTTGGAGTAACGTCCTTCAAAAAAATACTAATTGCTTCAGGTATCTCACTTAATGTTTCTATAGAAGTGATAACAGTTTCAAGAGCCTTAACCACCCATTTTTTATCTTTTTCATACTCTTCCTCTGTTAACAGATTTGATTCAATTACAAAAGGTTCTGCCAATTTATAAATTTCTTCAATGTCTTTATTGCGTAAGTACTGTCCATTCATCCACTTTAATTTTGCCTCATCAAAAATGGCTGGGCTCGAACTTACCCTGTCTAAACTAAAATTTGAAATTATTTCATCTATATCCATTATTTCTTTTCCTTCAGGATGAGACCATCCTAAAAGAGATAAATAATTAACTAAAGCCTCAGGCAAAATCCCTTTTTTAATAAACTCCTCGACAGATGTTGCACCATGCCTTTTGGACAATTTCTTTCCGTCTGGTCCCAAAATCATGGATACATGTGCAAACTCTGGAATTTCTGCAGAAAAAGCTTCATAGATTGCTACTTGCCTTAAAGTATTTGAAAGGTGATCATCACCTCTTATTACATGTGTTATCTTCATAGCTATATCGTCAACCACAACAGCAAAATTATAAGTAGGCACTCCATTACTCCTTAAGATAATAAAATCTCCAATGGCGCCTTTTTTGAAAACTACTTCTCCTTTAATTAGATCATTTATTTTATATTCTTTCTGCGGCATCCTTAAAAATATGACTGGTCTTAAACCTTTTTCTTTGTATTCGTTAACTCTTTCTTGAGTATTAAATCTTGAAATTAATTCATAAGTATAATGGGGAGGTTTACCTTCGCTCAATAACTTATTCTTTATTTCTTCCATTTCTTCAGGATAAATATATGATTCATATGCCTTCCCTTTTTGAACTAATTCATAAGCCTTATTTTGATATAATTCTAACCTCTCACTTTGTCGATAGGGCCCATATGGACCACCAACAATGGGACCTTCATCCCATCCCAAATTAAGCCATTTTAGAGTTCTCAGCAACTGTTCCTCAGACTCTTTTGTAGATCTTTCTAAATCGGTATCTTCTATCCTCAAAACAAATTTACCATAATATCTTTTAGCAAATAAATAATTAAAAAGAGCGGTACGAGCGCCTCCTACATGTAAAAATCCAGTTGGGCTGGGGGCAAACCTAGTTCTAACAACATCAGAAATCATATTTTATTCCTCCAATTATTTTGAGTTTTGTATTATGAACCTTTATTAAATTGTTTGTATCTGTATAAAGCACATATGCTTTTAGCATCTATAATTTCTCCATTTTCTATCATTTGCTCAACTTCATGAATATTTACTTTTAACACTTCGACAAACTCATCATCGTCTGGTTCGGAACCAACATTATCCAACCTTTTGGCAACATATAGATGAATTTTTTCGTTTGAAAAACCTGGTGTCGTATATATGTATCCCAAATATATCCATTCCTTAGCTTTCATGCCTGTTTCTTCCGCTAATTCCCTTTTACCACATTCTAAAGGATCTTCATCTGGAGAGTCAAATTTTCCCGCTGGAATTTCAATCAAGATTTTCCTGATAGGAAAACGATATTGTTTAACTAGATATACGTTATCTTCTTCATCGATAGCTAAAATAGCTACTGCCCCTGGATGTTCAACAACTTCTCTGGTTGAAATATTACCATTTGGTAATCTTACATTATACATTTCCAAATTAAGTATTTTACCTTTAAAAATTATTTCTTTAGAAATTTCTTCTTCTTTTAACTTCATTTTTAACCCCTTCTAGTTCTAATTTTTATCAATTTTACCTTGAAATTATAAATCTTTTGGTCCAAACGCTTTAGGTAATAAATCGCTCACCTTTGATCTTTCAATATCTCCTTTAGTGTTTGCCAAAAATACATCAAAATCTCCAAACTCATTCATAACTTGTCTACAAGCACCACATGGTTTTGCTAAATCGTCACCCTCTGCAACTACTAACAAACCCTTAAAATTTGATTTGCCCCTTGCAACTGCAGAAAAAATGGCGTTCCTCTCAGCACAAATAGTTAATCCATAAGAGGCGTTCTCAACGTTACATCCAGTGATTATCTCGCCATCTTCTGTCAACAAAGCTGCTCCAACTTTATACTTAGAATAAGGCGCATAAGCTTTTTCTCTGACTTTTAAAGCTTCTTCATATAACTTATTTATTATCGTTTGATTCATCATTCTTTTTTTCATCCCTCTCTTCTAATTTTTGTTCTGGATGAATCGTGATTTTAACTTTATCAATCTTATTAACTGTCACTGATATTACCTCAAATTCGTAATTGTCAATAAACAATTTTTCTCCGGGTTTTGGAAATCTTTTAAAATGTTCTAAAAGAAATCCTCCAATAGTTTCAAATTCTGTTTCAGGAAAGTCTATATCAAGCTCTCTTTCAATATCATTAATAGGTGTTGAACCGTCTACTAGTATAGAATTTTCTTCTATCTTTTTTATATTTATTTCATCTGAAAAATCATCGTACTCATCAAAAATTTCACCCGTCATTTCCTCAATTATATCCTCTAAAGTGACTAAGCCAGCTGTCCCCCCATATTCGTCTACTACTATTGCTATATGTGTATGGTAATTTAAAAATAGCTTAAAAACATCTTTAACATTCATTGTTAAGGGTACAAAAAAAGGTCTGCGCATAATTTCAGCAATTCTTATCTTCATTAATTTTTCAAGATCTTTTAATTCTTCCAACTTTTTAAATATATCTTTCGCATAGACTATTCCGACTATATTGTCGAGCGTTTCTCTATAGACAGGTATCCTAGAATATCCTTCTTCATTTATAATTTTGATAAGCTCTTCTACAGTTTCGGTGTTTTCTATTGCCACTATATCTACTCGAGGAGTCATAATTTCTTTAACAGCAGTGTCTTTCATTTCTAAACTTCTTTGCATAAGATACTTTTCGCTTTTTTCAATTACTCCCTCTTCATGACTTATATCCAAATAAGAAATGATCTCATTTTCTGTGATTAAAGGGGGAGCATTTTTAATCGTTTCGCCGCCAAAAGTTTTTATAACAATATTAGATAAACTTACTAGTAACCACACTATTGGAGATAATATTTTATTTAAAAAGTATATTATAGGAAAACTTATATTAAAAATCTTAACAGAAATTTCTCTGGCATAGACCTTTGGAGTAATCTCACCAAAAATTAAAATAAGTAATGTCATTATTCCTGTAACTATTCCCACTGCTGCGCCATGTGATGAAGGAAACACCTTCACAGCAAAAACTGTTGCCATAGAGGTAGCTAAGATATTTACTATATTATTCATCACTAGTATTGTTGTTAAGTAGTGATTGGGATTCTCTATGAAATCTTTGTATTTTTTCCTCTTTTTTTCGTTCTTTTCTCCATCTATTAACTCTCTTATCTTATACCTTCCTATAGCTGTCAACGCTGTTTCCGAGGCTGAGAAAAAGCCAGATAAGGATAAAAGCATTATCAGGAATATTAAATAAATCCATAAACTACCAGGATCATCCACTCTCGGTCCTCTCCTTTTTTAAATGCTTACGACATTCTTTTAAAACCATAGCCAATTGCTTCAGTATTCGGTAAAATTACCATAAAAGCTTCTTTATCTCGATTATCTATTATTTTCTTTAAAGGTCCTATCTCATTCCTGGATAAAACTACCATAAGGACTACTTTTTCTTGTTCAGAATAGGTGCCAACTCCATTAAGGTAAGTAACCCCTCTATTAAGTTCCCTAAATATATCATTTTTAATATCTTCATAATAATCACTGATAATCAAAACTGTTCTTGTAGATTCAAAACCTTCCAAAACTCCGTCTATAGTTTTTGCAGTTATAAAAATTGCCATCACCCCATACATTGGAAGTAAAGGATTTATAAATATTGAAGAGGCAGTGATTATGGTATCAGTTATCATCAAGCCAGTTCCAACACTTATTGAAAACACCTTATTCAAAATCATTGCAATTATATCTGTTCCTCCTGTTGTAGATCCCTTCCAAATAACTAAACCCATTCCAAAGCCTGTTATTAAACCCCCATAAAAGGCAGACAGCAAAGTTATTTCCACAGTAGAACTTCCAGATTTTTCGATAAGGTTGGGGATAAGTTGATCCAATTTAAAACCTTGTTGCAAAAGATCCGTGACTAAAGATAACAAAATCGCTGAATACACGCTTTTTACTCCCAATCCAGTTCCTAAGAGCTTAAAACTCAAATAAAATAAAATTAAATTATAAACAAGCATTTGTAATCCTACCCACCAACCAAAAAAATGGTTAAAAATAATTGCCAGGCCGCTTACGCCGCCTGCAATAATATTGTATGGAATCATAAACAACACCAAACCAAATGCTGTAATGACCACTCCTATAGTAATGATTAAAAAATCTTTTATCATTATTCTCCGTCTTAATTTAGAAAAACTCTCTTCTATTCAAATTCACCCCCCACTAACAATACCTCATTCAACATTCATTTCTTCGGCTAATTGTTGTAAAATCTTTCTTTCTTTTCTCGTAGGTTTTTTGATTTCTACATTTATTTTAACATAAAGATCTCCTCTTCTTCCTCCACCAAATTCTGGTAGCCCCATATTCTTTATTCTTATAACGGTCCCTGGATTTGTTCCTTCTTTTATTTCTTCTTCAATTTCTCCTTCTAAAGTAGGAATCTTTATCTTTCCTCCAAGTACTGCTTTTAAGTAATTAATTGTTACCTCAGTTTCCAGATCTGTTCCTCTACGAATAAATTTTTCATGAGGTAAAACTCTAACTTGTATTATCAAATCACCGTATGGACCACCGTTTTTCCCAGCATTCCCTTTTCCTCTTATTTTCATTGTGTATCCATCCAATACCCCCGCAGGAATGTTTACTTCCACTTTTTCTTTTTTAAGTATTTTACCAGTACCATTACAGTTAGAACATTTACGTCCAATAATCTCACCAATTCCTTCACATGTTGGACAGGTATAGGATCGTACATATGAGCCAAAGAAACTTCTTACTTCTTCCCTTATCATTCCTTCACCATTACATCGAGGACATGTTTCAAAATTAGTTCCATTTTCCGCTCCTGTACCTTTACAACTTTCGCAAATAACGTACCTATTGTATTCTACTAACTTTTTTACATCATACAAAATTTCTTCTAACCTTAAATTCACAGCGACATGAATGTCCTCTCCTCTTTCTTGTTTACGTCTTTTTCTTGTAGAAGAACCAGATCTTCCAGGTTCAGAACCAAAAAACATATCAAAAAAGTCACCGAAAGGTCCTCCGGCATCTCCAAAAAAATCTCTAAAAACATCTTCAAAACCACCGCCGCTCCTATGGTTGGTGTATACGGTACCTTCATCTGGGACAAATCCAAACCTATCGTATAGTTTTCTTTTTTCTGGATCACTTAAAACTTCGTAGGCTTCTTGAATTTCCTTGAACTTTTCTTCAGCAATTTCTTTATCCTCAATATGTCTATCAGGATGCCATTCTTTCACTTTTTGCCTATATGCCTGTTTTATTTCTTCAGGAGTAGCATTTCTATCAACACCTAAAATTTTATAGTAATCTTTTCTTTCTGGCATAATTATTGATCACCTTCTTTATCTTCCTCCTCTAAATTAGGCATTTGATCTTTTTTTTCAGAAATATCTTCACAAACATCTTTTGGTTTAATGGCAACAACAACCCTCGCAGGTTTAATAACCTCTCCTTCCAACTTGTATCCTATAGATTGAACATCATAAATACAGTATTCATTAACTTCATCAGTTTCATATTTTTCTACTACTTCGTGCTCAAAAGGATCGAATTGATCGCCTTTTTCTGGAACGATAAATTCTAAATCCAAATTGTCAAAAACGTTGATTATATCTTTATATATCATTTCTATCGCTTTAATGAATTCAGGATCATCTTTATATTGCATAGAAATTTTTAATTTTTCAAAGGGTATCAAAAATGATTCTATGATCTTTTTTTTCGTATTAAATTGAACATTTCTCTTTTCTTTTTCTACCATTTCTTTAAAATGCTCAAATTTAGTTGTCAATTTATAAAGAGAATTCTTATATTTTTCCTTTTCTTCCTCCAGCTTTTCAATTTTTTCTTTCAATTCTTGGATCTCTCTTTGCAAAGTTTCAATTTCTTCATTGGTTAAATCAACATTTTTTTCTTCTTCAGTGATAGTCTCCCTACCGTTCATATTTTTTACTTCATGATTATTTTTTGCAAAATCTTTTTTTTCTTCCATCTAAAAAAGCACCTCCTAAAACTATCAATATAGTCACTTTAGAAATTTTAAAACATGCATTTTATAAAGGTTTTAGACTTAGATTTTTTAAAAAATTCTTTTTCATTTCAAGAAGCCCGTGTAGAGAGTCTCTACAATTTTTTGGCATTTGTTTCAACAAAGCAAAAGGGTTGATGTCCCAGTCTTTGCTCAAATACAAAACTTTATTCCTTCGAAAACCTTTATTTATAATATCTAAAATAGTCATTAATAAAACAAAATTACCTAAATAGAGAGATAGAATAACTTAATTTAAAAATTTTTTGATATAATTTCAGATAGTCGAGATATATATTCTCTAAGAAATAAATAATTTTTTTCATAATTACAATATTTTTCTGTAATGAATAAAACTTTTCCTAATATATTAGCATTTAGTATATAAGTTGTTGTAAAAAATGCGAGATTTTTTAAAGTTTTTGAGTTAATATCATTACCAAAAAAGACTTTAATATCAGGTGAAAAATCTAAACGTGTAAAAAATTCTTCTTTAATTTTATCATTTTCAACCAAAATTGCCAAGGTTATAATAGTTTCTAAGTCGGGTTGTGATTTTGAGATGATTTTCTCTAAGCCAACAGAAATGTACCGCGTTCTTTTAAACTCGTCTGTTAGATTCTCTAATATTTCAATGAAGTTAGTTATTCTAAGATCCTCGATTTCAATATGCTTAGTTTCCAAAAATGAAAATATTTTTTCCAAGGATTTACCTACTAAAGCTTTGTTGAATAGTCTTTCTAGCTCATCTGAAACTGGTAAACCATAAATTTCAACTGTTCTAGAGATGGCTAAACCTAGATTTGTTAAAATTGTTATGACACTGTTTTTTTCGGTAAGAGGCGTAATTGTGACTCGAGTGATATATACATACCTTGGATTAGGGTATTCAAAAATAACTAATCCTTCTAACACTTGAGAAATTAAAACAGCTAAATTTTGAAATAAAAGATTTAAATCATAAAGTTTGTATTTTTTAGGTATTTCAATGTGAGTTCCTTTTACGTCATAGGCTTCTTTAACCATCTCAAAATAAATTTTTAACGCAGGGTCAAGAGGGATTCTTCCACCACTTGAATGCTGTTGATGAATTAATCCTAATTTTTGAAGCTTTTGCATATCATTTCTTATGGTAGCACTGCTGGCTTTTATATTTGAATTATTTAGAACGTCCTCAGAACTCACGGGCTTTTTGGTTTTAATATATAATTCTACAACAGTTTTCAATATCTCTTTTTGGCGTTGTTGAAGTTTCACATTCATTTTATCACTCCTAACTTTTGAGTGCTAAATATATGATAGCAATTATTCGATAAATTATCAAACATTTTTGTTTACCATATTGTAAATTATGTTTTGTATTATTTTGTATTGTAAAACACAAAATAGAAAGCATTAAAGTAGGTGTGAAGACAGAAATATTCTGTCGAAATGGTACCATGTACATATCTAAAAATGATCCTGTTAAATCGAGGAGGTTACTAGGTGGAATTTAAAACAGAAGATTTAAGTCTAATTTTAGGAGAAAATATAGAAAAACTTTCTTTAGATGGAAAGAAAATCGTAATTGAAGGTATAAAAGATAACAGTTCTGAAGTTAAAAAGAACGACGTTTTTATAGCTATGAAGGGTCATAAGACAGATGGGCATGATTATATTAACCACGCGCTAAAAAATGGTGCATCTTTAATTATCGCTGAAAATGAAGAAAAGTTACCAAAAGACAAAGAAGTAAATTATATCATTGTAAAAGATATAAAAAAAGCAACCGCAGATTTGGCTTATTCATGTAATAAGATATCAGTAAATGACTTTACCATAGTTGGAGTTACTGGTACAAATGGTAAATCTACGACTCTGTCCTTAGTTCACCATATTTTATGTGAAAGCGGTGTAAATTCAACTTTAATAAGTACTGTTGAAATAAAACTCAACAATAAAACTTTGACACAACCTCGTAACACTACCCCCAGTATTTTAGAACTAGCAAACTTACTCAAATTTAGTGCGGAAAATGAGAGTAGATTTATCAATCTAGAAGTTTCCTCTCATGCTATTGATCAACGAAGAATTGAAAACCTCAAATTTGATATCATTTCTTACACAAACATAACAAGAGACCATCTAGATTATCATAAAAACTTTGAAGATTACAAAAAAACCAAACTTTCTTTAATGAAATATCTAAAAGAAAATGGGAAAATAATTATAAATTTAGATAGATTGAAAAAAGAAGATTTCTTACTTGCCAATAAACCTATAATTACATATGGTTTTAATGAATCGGCAGATTATGTTATTCAACATTTTGAACAAAACTTTAATCAAGTAAAATTTTTGTTGAAAACCAAAGAAAATGAAATTGTTGAAATAGTTTCGCCAATAATTGGTAAATTCAATGCTTACAACATTGTTAATGCTTTTATAATTACTGAACTTTTAAATATAGAAACTAATCAAATAATAAAAGCTATTTCTTCGTTTAAAGGTGTCCCTGGCAGATTTCAACTTGTTCCTTCAAGTAAAAGTCTAGGCTTTAATTGTGTTGTTGATTTTGCTCATACCCCAGATGCGCTAGACGAAGTTTTAACCACCGCTGCAAGTTTAACAAATGGAAGAAAAATTATTGTTTTTGGTGCGGGTGGAAATGCTGACCAAGGTAAAAGAAAAATAATGGGAGAAGTGGTAAGCCAAAAAGCCGATGTAATAATACTTACAAATGATGATCCAAAAGATGAAGATCCTCAAAAAATAATCGAAGATATTCTTGAGGGAATTGATCAAACCAAACAATTTTTAGTTATTCCTGATAGAGAAACTGCAATAGAAGCAGCTGTGAGTTTTGCAAACAAAGGAGACATTGTGATTATAGCAGGCAGAGGACATGAACAATTTCAATTATTTGCCAATGGAAGAAAAGTTAAGTTTAATGATTTTGAAGTTGCTACGAAATGTATTGAAAAGTTGAAGAGAGGTTTAAGAAGGTAATGCTTGAAGAGTTAAAAGAAAAAGGTTATAAATTCAAAATTGACTCCAGAAAAATTGAACGTGGAGATGTTTTCTTGTGTCTTAAAGGAGAAAATACTGACGGACATCTATTTATAGAAGATGCCTTAAAAAGAGGAGCTTCTTTTGTCGTTATAGACAATCCAAGTTATGTCAATCTACCACTTCCAGAAAGGAAAAAGATAATTAGGGTCGATAATGTATTAGAAGAAATGTTGCTTTCATCTTCAAAAATTTTAAATAATAATTCAAGAATAAAAATAGGCATCACTGGTTCAACTGGTAAAACTACAACAAAAGAGTGTTTATATTATCTATTATCTCCTTTTTTTAAAACTTTTAGAAATGAACTTAATATGAACACAGAAATAGGAATTCCTCTTTCTATTCTAAATCAGTATTCTAAAGAGGAAATATCTATAATTGAACTTGGACTTAGACAGAAAGGGGATCTTGATCTTCTCACTCGTTTTTATAAACTTGATGTAGCTTTCATAACAAATGTGGGTCCTTCACATCTAGAGTTTTTACAAACTATCGAAACTATCGCCCAAGAAAAGATGAAAATAACCAAAAATATGGAAAATGGTCTTTTAGTGCTAAACGGTGATTATCCTATTTTAAAAGAACTAGCTCCAAAAACATTAAAAACGTTGACTTTTGGATCAAAAAAATCAAACGATGCGATTTTAGAAAGTTACGAATATAATTTAAATTTTTCTACCACTTTTTATGCAAAAATACTAGGTCATAATGTAATGTTTACACTTAATAAATACTGGAGCGAAGGTCAACTCCTAGATCTACTTTCCGCATTATTATTCTTAGTTTACATAGAATTACCTTTGGAACCCTTTAGTTTATGTAACATCGATATACCTGAAGCTCGTTTTCAAACAATTACAAAGAAAAACACTTTGATAATAAACGATTCCTATAATGCTTCTTATGATTCATTTAGAAGTGCATTCAGAAGTATTTCTCAAATAAATGTTCATCCCAAAATCTTAATTATGGGAGAAATGAAAGAATTGGGTGAATATTCAAGATATTATCATGAAAAAGTTATAAATGAAGCTAAAGAACTATTTGATGAAATTTATATATACGATCCTGAGGATAAATTAAATTTTTCAGTACAAGATAAAGTTATAAGACTTGAAAATATCGAAGGCATAAAAAAGCTTCTCTCTGAAATAAAAAAAGGTTTAATATACATAAAGGCTTCTAATTCCACAGGAATATATGAATACTTAAAAGATATACTTTAATTCTATCGTTATAAATGAAATGAAAATTTTTAGAAGCCTTTGAATTCAAATAGGTCTAGAGGTTTAGCCTTTCCTACTGCACTTTATGAAATATTGTTATTAGATATATTGCTAAAATTTAGATTTAATAGAGTTCTCTTGTGAAAACATATTTATTAAAAATGTAAAATTTGTAATAAATATTAAACAAGAACTTTAGTATTTTCAGTGACAGTATAAGTCAAAGTATCAAAGGAGGAAGCATGAGTTATATTATATTTTTACTCGCTATTATTACTTTTTGTTCTTTGTTGCTTTTATATCCTATTTACATTAAGTGGCTCAAGAACAAACAGTTTGGACAATATATCAGACCTGAAGGTCCAGACCTTCACAACTATAAGCAAGGAACTCCAACAATGGGTGGTCTATTATTTGTAATTGCCATATCTGTTCTTTCTCTCATAGTTTTTTTTGTAAATGGAAACTCTCTTTTTCTTGTCATTGCAGTTTCAACAGTTCTTTTTGGATTAGTTGGCTTTATAGATGACTACTCAAGTATAAAAAAGAGAAATGCAATAGGTTTAACTGTGCTTCAAAAACTAGGTCTTCAGCTTTTATTTTCTATGGTTATAATGTTTTTAATCTTTAAGTTCAATCATCATACATATTTAAGAATCCCATTTTCTAGAAAAACTATTGATTTCAAGTTTTTTTATCCTATATGGGGAGTTTTGTATTTGACGGGTATGACAAATGCTGTAAATTTAACAGATGGATTAGATGGACTTGCAGGCGGTATATATATTGTATCAGCTTTCTTCACATCACTCATCGCAGGTCTAAGTCTCGACAATATATCAATATTAATTTTACCAGTTATTGCTTACTTGCTATTTAATGTAAAACCTGCTAAAATTTTCATGGGAGATACTGGTTCACTAGCTTTAGGGGGATTGTTAGGAAGTTTGGCATTATACAATTCCATAGAACTCTTTACAGTATTTACATGTTTTATTTTTATCTTAGAAATGTTAAGCGTTATAATTCAAGTTGGTAGCTTTAAATTAAGAAAAAAAAGAGTATTTTTAATGGCTCCATTACATCATCATTTCGAATTAAAAAAATGGAGTGAAGAAAGAGTTGTCATGATGTTTTGGCTCATTAATTTTTTAGTTGGATTTATAGCGTTAGGAGGCGTATTATGAAAATATGCTTTGTAGGATATGGAATAAGCAACAAAAACTTATTAAATAAAATAAAAAATGGTCCTGATGAAATATATGTGAGTCAGAATAAGGATTTTAACGAAGAAGATAAAATCTTTTTTTTAGCTAACGATATTAAGTTTGAAATACAACATAGTGATTTATTAAAAAATTGTGATTTAGCAATAGTCAGCCCGGGAATATCTCCACAAAGTGAGGCAGCCAGAATAATTTTTGAAAACAATATTAATTACACAACAGAAGTTGAATACTCTTGGCAATTGATTAAAAAAGTTAATAAAAAATCAATATTTATAGCTGTTACCGGTACTGATGGAAAATCAACAACAACAAGTTTGATAGGTCATATATTAAAACATTATGAACCAGATACATTTGTTGGAGGAAATCTCGGAATACCTTTAATAGATGCACCTGAAGATTTACAAAACTATGTCGTTGAAGTGAGCTCGTTTCAGATCTTTTGGTCAAAATATTTTTCGCCTGAGGTTTCTGTATTGATAAATTTGGCACCGGATCATCTTAATTGGCATTACGATCTAAATGACTATTACTCTACCAAAGAAAAACTACTTAGAAGATCTTTAGATAATGGTGGAATAATAATAGTTAATGAAGAGGCAAAAAATAACCTCACCCTTGAAAAACATAGTAATAATAACAGATTTTTAACTTTTTCAAAAGATATGTTTGATGGTAAATATGTAACTTATAAAGACAAAAGAGTTAGAATAGAAAATAATATTTTCTCTCTTGATGTTTTAAAAGAAGATTTAATCGCAGCTGTAGTTACGACATTAAATTTAGGGATTCCGGAAAATATAATTTCAGCGGCCATTTCATCTTTTAAGCCCTTAAAATATAGACTAGAATTTGTAGATGAGATAAACTACATAAAATTTTATAATGATTCAAAAGCTACAAATTCTCATTCAGCATATAATGCATACAAAAGTTTTAGGGAGAACAAATATATTGCTATACTTGGAGGAATACCAAAAAATGAAGATCTAACATTATTGTTAAATGAACTTCAAGTGTATGCGAAGGGTGTTTTTGTTTTTGGAGAAATGTGTGAAGAACTACAAAAATATTCACTCAACGGCAAATTCATTTTTAAGAACAATTTAGAAGAAATTTTCTTATATTTACCTGAATTATGGGAACCTGGCGATAAGATTGTTTTTTCTCCAGCGGGATCAAGTTTTGATCTTTATAGGAATTTCGAAGAAAGAGGGGAACATTTTAATTCTTTAGTACAAAAACTGAGGGAAAAATACAATGAAGGATCCTAAAGCAAATGTAAGGACAAATTTTTTGTTCTTTTTTATTATTCTTGGAATTACTTTGTTTGTTGGAATACTGTTTGTCTACAGTTCTTTATTTGCTATTCAAAATATAAAAGATATAAATCCAGAACAGAAATTTAAAACATATATAGTAGCTTTGGTTATGGGTTTTATTGGAGCTACGTTTGCTTTTATATTGGGAAATTTATTTATAAAAAATACCCTAATTATGTTGGCTTTTTATATTTTTCTAAACATGTTCCTAGGAATCGTCTTGTTTGCTCCACCTATAGCCGGGGTCAGGAGATGGTTGAATTTTGGACCTTTTCAATTTCAGCCTTCAGAACTTGCGAAGCTTATTTTACCTGCTTTTTTAGCTTTTTATTATTCAAAATTAAAAAATAAAAAAAATGTTTTAACTAATGTTTTGACCCCTCTTATTCTTTGTTCATTAAGTATCTTTCTTATATTTTTAGAACCGGATCTAAGTACTACTATTTTAATTACAATTATAACTTTTATTACGATGTTTCTGGGTATCAGCGATAAAACTGTGATGATTTTTTTTATAGTGCTGATTTTAGCTTTAGGTATTACTCTCTTCATATTTCAAGAAAAAATTCTACAGTCATATCAAATATCAAGATTAACCAAAGAAGACCCTTTTCAATCTCAAAGAGCAAAAGATGCTATAACTGGAGGAGGGTTAATCGGAAAGGGGCCTTTTGCAGGAGAAGAAAAATATGCTGTTCCTGAATCTTACAGCGACTTTATAATTGCGGTAATAGGAGAAGAATGGGGGAAAATCGGAATTGCAATGGTTGTTACTCTATTTCTCTTTTTATGCCATGAACTTGTATATATGGCTTATTTAACAAATGATTATACAACATTTATTTTTTGTGGAGCTACAGCTTCTTGGATTTTCATTCAAGTTATGATTAACACACTTGTTGGATTAGGTGTCCCATGGATGCCCGTAACGGGAGTCACATTACCTTTAATGAGCTATGGAAACTCTTCTATGATTGTAACTCTAACATCTATAGGCTGGGCGTTGGGTTTGATTTATAATAATTCTGATTTTAAGAGGGTTGAAGAAAAATATGAAGAACGATAAAAATCTAAAGGTAATATTTTCCGGTGGTGGAACTGGAGGACATTATTATCCAGCATTAGCAATTTTAAAGTATTTAGAAAAAAATTACAAAAACTTGGAAATTGTTTATTTTGCTACTAAAGGAAGAATTGAAGAAAAAAATTTAAGAAAAGATTTTCCAAAAGCAAAAATGTACACATTAGATATAAAAGGTCTAGAAAGACCTATATACAACCCTAAAAACATGGCTAGAGCTTTCGAAGTATTTAAAAATACTCAAAAGGTAAGGAAAATTATAAAGAAGTTTGATCCGGACTTTGGTTTCCTTACTGGAGGTTATGTAACTGTTCCAGTAGGTTTGGCCTTAAAAAAGGAAAATATCCCTTTTTATCTTCACGAACAAAATTCTATTATGGGAATATCAAATAAGTTTCTTTCAAAATATGCTAAAAAAGTATTTGTAAGTTTTGATGATACATTAATAAACGAAAAATGTATTCTCTCAGGAAACCCTGTTCGTACACCAGATGAAATAATTCAAAGAAAACATCTACAGGAATATGGTATTAATGAACTCGATAAAAGATGTGTTTTAGTTTTTGGAGGTAGTTTGAGTTCTGAAGAAATAGATGATATAATGTATAGGGTTTATTTAAAGGATAATTCTTCAAATTACATTCATATTACAAAAAATCCTGAAAAATTTAAAAAATTTAACAATGTATTTACCTTTGAATACATCAATGATTTACATAAAATAATGGCTGTGTGTGATGGTGTTGTTTGTCGGGCAGGAGCAACAACTATTGCCGAAATCCTTTATTACGATTTACAAGCAGCATTAATTCCTTGGAAAGGTGCAGCTGAGAACCATCAACTCAAAAATGCTCTTTCTTTACAAAAACTCGGGAAAGCAGAAGTTTTTGATGATCAAAATATTGATTTAACTAAATTGATGGGTTTTATCCATAAAATAAAAGTTAAGTCACCTGATTATGAGTATGTTCCCAAACCCAATCAAACTATAAAAATCATAATTAATAATATTGATGAATTAAAAGCTGACTAATTTTGTAAAATAATATGAAATAGCTTGAATTAATTAGGAGGAGTCTATGAGATATTACTTTTCTGGTATTGGTGGCATAGGAATGAGTTCTTTAGCCCTTTATAAATATTATGTCTCTGGCGCAGAAAACGTATTAGGGTCAAACAACGAATTAAATGAAAGAGTTGAGTACCTTCTTAAAAAAGGTATAAAAGTAAAATTAGAGCAAAACTCTTTTCTTCCGGATGTTGATATCTTAGTTAGATCGACAGCTATAAAAGACGACAATCCCGAAATATTAGAAGCAAGAAAAAGAAATATAAAAGTTATATATAGAATGCAATTATTAAATGAAATACTGAAAAACCATTTATCTATTGGAGTAACGGGTACAGATGGAAAAACAACTACTACAGCTATGTTGTCTCAAATATTTAAAGACGCTCAAAAAAATCCAACAGTTTTTTTAGGTGGTATACATAATTCATTAGAAGATGGAAATTTTCGGTTTGGAAGCGAACTAATGATAGCCGAAGTGGATGAAAGTGATGGATTTATAAAAGACACTTGCACCGACTATTCAATTGTAACTAACTTAAGATCCGATCATTTGGAGCACTACGATAATAAGTTTAAAAATTTGGAACTTTCTATTTTTCAATTTATTAAGAATACAAGAAAACTTGTTTTACTTTGTAAGGACGATCCGGTGCTATCTTCATGGAACCTTGAAGGAAAAAATGTCTTATATTTCGGTTTGAACAAAGATTCCGATTACATACTAAAAAATCGTGTCCAAAATGAGAAAATTCAAGAGTTTGATGTTTATAAAAGAGAAAAGTTTTGTGGCAAAATTACTTTGAAATTACCAGGATTACATTATGCATATGATGCTCTAGCTTCTTGTGCATTAGCTTTAGAATACGGGATAGATTTTCAAACTATAAGAGATTCTTTGTACAATTACGTTTCAGTGTACAGGCGTTTCAATATAATATTTAAAAATAATGATGTTTGTATTATCGATGATTACGCACACACTCCTGATGAAATATTAGCTACAATCAATGCAACAAGAGAGTATTTCCCTGGCAAAAAAATAGTTGCTATATTCCAACCTCACAGATTCTCTAGGCTATATTTTCACTTAAACGATTTTGTCGAAGTATTAAAAAGTTCCGACAAAGTGTATGTTTATAGACTTTATTCTGCGTTTGAAGAACCTTTAAATGGTGTTGATGAAAGAACGATTGTAGAAATTTTAAACTCTAAAAATGTTCCTGCTAAATTTTATAATACTGAAAATACTATATTTTCTGACTTATTAAAGGAACAAAATTCTATCCTTCTTTTTCTTGGCGCTGGCGACATAACAAATGTAGCAAGAAAATTTGCAAAAATTAAAGATAATAGCTTGACATAATCCCATTTTTATGGTAATATATTTCAGGCTAAGTAATTAGGGTTGATTGCCCCCATCGTCTAGCGGTCTAGGACATTGGCCTTTCACGCCAAAGACACCAGTTCAAATCTGGTTGGGGGCGCCAGTTTTTAATGAGTTACCGTGTGTTGACGGGCGCTTAGCTCAGTGGGAGAGCGTCTGCCTTACAAGCAGAAGGTCGTAGGTTCAAGTCCTGCAGCGCCCACCATCCTCTTTTTTATTCCAGATACAGTAGAATGGGCAGGTAGCTCAGTCGGTAGAGCAACGGACTGAAAATCCGTGTGTCGGCAGTTCGATTCTGCCCCTGCCCACCACAAGAGATAGGCATCGTTTAGCGATGCCTATCTCTTGTATTTAGTACAAACTACACTTGATATTGTCCATTAAACAAACTTTAAAGAGAAAATATATGCTATAATAAATCCATATAAGCTTAGTTATATAAGGAGAGGTAAATTTGAAACCAAAGGTTATAATAACAACACATAAAAATCCTGATTTTGACGCTTTTGCTGCATCAGTTGCAGCTTCTTTGCTATATCATGATTCTGTTATAGTTATTGATTCTGAACCACAACAAAACTTAAAAGAATTCTTAAATATATACAACATATCTTACAAAAAATCAAATGAATTTGAAGATGAATTTGAAGAACAAATAAAAAATAAAGATTTTGAAAAAATCGTTGTTGTTGATACTTCTGATATAAATAGAATTCCTGAATCAATAAAGTTTTTAATTGAAGCGGACTTGCCTGTCGATATCTACGACCATCATCCTGAATTGAAAGAACAAAACATCAAAGGAAACAATTTCTCCAAACCTGTTGGGAGTTCAACGACAATTCTTGTTGAGATGTTATTTGAAAAGGGTATTCCTATATCTGACACACTTAAAACTCTTTTCTTGATAGCTATTCATGAAGATACAGGCAATTTCGTGTATCCTACCACTAGTTGGTTAGATCATGAGATGGCAGCTCAATTAATCAAAAGTGGTGCGAGAATTGAAGAAGTGGAAGAGTTTGTTTCTTTGGAAATGACTCAAGACCAAAAAATATTATTTGATAAACTTTATAATCACGTTGAAGAATTTTATATTGATGAAATCTGCGTAAACATAGCCTATGCCGAATGTGACAAATTTATTGGTGGATTAAATATTATAACTCATAAGTTATTTGAAACATTGACTCCAGACGTATTATTTGTGGTCGTGAAGATGGGAAAAACAATCTATATAGTTGCGAGATCAAAAACAAATCAAATAGATTTAAACAAAATAATGTCATCCTTTGGAGGAGGAGGACATAAAAAAGCAGGGGCAGCAAAAGTTAAAGATCAAAGTCCAACAAAAGTAATCAACAAAATAAAATCTGAGTTAAAATCATCTTTTATTCCTGTACTAAAAGCAAAACATGTTATGTCTTCACCAGTTAGAACAATTTTGTCCAATGAAACTGTTCAGAGAGCTTACGAAATAATGTATCAAACTGGGCACTCAGGACTACCTGTAATAGAAAATAATAAACTGGTAGGTATGGTAACTAAAAAAGATGTTGAAAAAGCAATGAAGCATGGTTTGAAAAATGCACCTGTTAAATCCATAATGAGCACAAATCTAAAGGTAGCAGATGTTGAAACATCGTTAACTCAAATTAGACGAATGATGGCTGAAGAAGACATTGGCAGAATACCTATAATAAAAGATGGAATGCTTGTAGGAATAATCACAAGAACTGATCTCGTAAGAGCTTCTAATGGAGTATTCAATTTTTCATATAATCCTATTTTAAAAGAAAAATACGAATCTCAAAATGTTAAAAAGTATATGGAAGAATTCTTACCTCCTTCTGTTTTGAATTTACTTAGATTACTTGGAGATTATGGAAATGAACAAAATATAAATGTTTATGTCGTAGGGGGCTTTGTACGTGATTTACTCCTAGCAATTAGAGCAAAACAATTAAACTATGCGGAAATTAAAAAATCTCTTTTTCTTGAATTTGACATAGACATTGTTGTGGAAGGGGAGGCCTTAACTTTCGGTAGATATGCGGCAAAACAACTAAACGCAAAATATGTGGAACATGAAAAGTTCCATACTTGCTCTTTATTTTATCGAATTTCACATAAAACAATAAGAGTTGATATAGCTACAGCTAGAACAGAATACTATGAAGAAGCGGGCGAGCTGCCCAATGTAGAATTTTCAACAATAAAAAAAGATTTAGCTAGAAGAGATTTCACCATAAATGCAATGGCCATAAAGCTTAATCCTGACTCTTTTGCTATCTTATTAGATTTTTTTAATTGTAGAAAAGATCTAGAAGAAAATAAAATTAGAATATTACACCCACTTTCATTCATAGAAGATCCAACAAGGGTTCTTAGAGCCATACGATTCGAACAAAGGTTTGGTTTTGAAATAGAACCCTATACATTAAATAAACTAATAGAAGCCGTTGAGGGAAACTATTTAGAAAGAGTTACAGGAATGAGATTAAGAGAAGAATTTGAAAAAATTCTTAATGAACCTGATCCTTTAAAAGCTTTAGAAAGAATGGGAAATTTAAACATAATATCACATCTCTTTGAAAAAACATATTATACCCCAACACTACAAAAAGAATTAGAGAAATTGTTTCAAGTTCTTGATTTCTTTAACAAAAATTTGAAGAACTACACAAAAAACGTGAGAATTTTTCATGTTGTTTTATATGTTTTATTACAGTATACTCCAACTGATTCACTAAAAAAAATTGTGCAAAGATATGGGCTCCCTAAAAATTTTATAAATAAACTTCAGCAAATAAACTCGATCTTTGAGGAAATTAATGATATAATCAAAAATTCATTTGGGAAACAACTCAAAGAAATTTTTAAACCTTCTTTTTTTTACGATCGATGTTCAACTCTAGACAATGAACAATTAATCTTTTTTGCTACAAAATTACCAGATGATTTATTGCCGCTATTTTATAGCTATCTTAAAAAATTAGAAGAATTAAATCTTCAAATTTCAGGAAAAGATCTTTTAGAAAAAGGTTATAAAGGGAAAGAGATTAAATTGAAGTTAGAAGAAATAAAAAAGCTATTACTTGATGGCCAAATACAACCAGGAGAAGAAAAAAAATTAATATAAAGTAATATTATGAATCGTCTTAGCCACAGTTAGACCAACAATCACTTCACACTTATTTTCTAATAGACCAGCAATTTCTTCCATAGTTGCGCCCGTTGTGTACACATCATCAATGATAATAACATTTTCAGGCGGAGATTGAATTAATTTAATTTTATTTTGAACGTTATATCTTCTTTGTTCATAAGTTAATTGTGCTTGCTTTTTTAAAGCTTTAGAATTAAAAAGGTTTATTAAAGGAAATCCAAGCAAATTTGAAAAATGTTGAGCTATAAGTTTAGCGGGAATAAATCCTTTTTCAAACCTACTTAAATAGTTTGAAGGAGCATAAGACACATAATACTGAAAATCTGGAAAATTTAACTCCAGAAAGAAAGAAGCTAACATTTCGCCGAACATTTTTGCAATTTTAGGATGAGAATTATACTTAAATTCGGTTATTAGTTTTGATAAAGGCTCCTCATATTTCCCATAATGATATATCTTAAAAGCACCCTCTGTAAGAGAAGGCGCGTATAATTTTTCTCTGCATTTGTCACAAACAAATTCTCCAAAAAGCACTTTGCTTTTGCAAACAATACAAAAGGGTTCAAATATTGTACCTAATAAATTATTAAATATTCACAACCATCTCCGCATTTAATCTTAAAAGTGCATTAAGTGCCGCCAATTTTAAACTACCACTTTCATACGGATCTTTGAGAATTTGATGAGGAATTTCCCAATGCTCTCTAGCCTTAAAAAATTTTAATAAATTTATAGCATTTTTCCTTATGATTACTGGATAAACCTTATTTGATGCAATTAGAGCCACATCTCCAATAAAATTATCTAATTTAAGCCTTCGAATTATTTTTAATCCTTCTCTAATTCTTTTAGATGATAAAGAACTTATAAAGTCACCTACATAATCAACTAGAGTATAATCCTGAAAATATAATAAATAATCAGCAGCTCCTATAACCAAATCATCATCAACCTCGTTTAGTAATTTTCTACAAAAATCCACGTAGCTCATATCTTCTTTTTCTGTTGCTAAATTTAAACCATACTTTACTATTCGGGCATCATCGCTTTTTATGAATGTTTCAACTAACCAGGAAGGAATTAAATCTATGCCACATACCTTTTTGGAAGTTTTTGCAGCATTTTGTAAAATTACTAGATTCGATTCCTCATGGATGATTTTTTCCATAAATTTATTTATGATTTCACAAGGAATCCCAGAAAAGAATTTAATTATTAGCGTTTTCGTATCAACATCACATTCAAAATATACTTCTCTCAAAGTGTTAAAAAACGTTATAGAATCCGAAGCTTGATAAAATCTCTTTAAAGCCATATTTTTTACACTTTTTTCTACATGTGGAGAAATCAAAGTATCCGAAATATTATCTAATGCATAAATTAATTGTTTAATCCTGATATAGGGATCGTCTTTTAATAATTCTATTAATTTATATGAATCTTCCGGATAAAATTCTAGAAAAATTATCAATAGTTGATATCTAACGTTTGGATCTGGATCTTTAGCAAATTCCAAGATATAATTTAAAGGTTCTATTCCCATTGTAATATAACTAACAATAGCTTCTTTTCGAATATTTGGAGATATATCCATTAAAGATTCTTTAACTGTTTGCTCGTCTAAAAGGCCCATTTTTTCTAAGTACCTATAAGAAGCAAGTCTCACATCTTTATCAGGGTCTTTTAGATAATTTTTAACGCTTGGGGTTTGGATTTTTTGTTTAGTTAACTCCTGAATAGCTTTAGATTTAAAAGCGGGATACGGTGAATTTAGCATCTCAAAATATATTTGAACATTTTCGGATCTAATTCTTTCTTCCAAAAGTTTGTAAGTTTCAATTATTTCGTTGGCCATAAATATTGTTTCCTCCTACTTACACAAAAAAATTAAAAAATAATCATCTTAAATCTTCGATAAATAATTTCAAAGAACATTCTTCATTCAATGCTACTCTTATGAATTTACCATCATATGAAAAAGCGGTAATTTTTTGAGAAATTAAAGTGTCTCCTATAGTATTACTTGTAACCCTATGCCTCAACAGTTTATGAGTTAGCGCATCAAAGGAGAATCCTACTCTTCCTCCTTCTAAACAGTCTCCTAAAATCTTAAGAGAAGAAAAAGCATCAGAAGTATTTGAAGTATAAGTAACGTTTTGCATTTCATTTTTTGCCACAATCATTATTTCCATAATCGCGTTTGATAAAAGATTTAAATTAACCATTTCTTCTAAAGAATCTTTTAAAACATAAAAGGTGCCAACAAATGTTGAAAAAACAATCAACATCGTTATAGAAATAAGAAACAATTCAAATACACTTTCAATAAGTAAGAATCCTTCTTTTTTCTTCATGAGATTTATAATCAAAAAGGTTCGACTAGGTAAATTGATAAGTCGATTCTTCCGTTTACTAACCTTAATTCCATCTTTAAATCATCTATAAAGTTCATTGGTTTAGGAACTAAATAACCCAATTTCAAAACAAAATAATCTAAAAATTCTTTATTTTCTTTAAATGGATATCCTACACATAATTTAGCAAAAATTCCTTTAAAATCCATATTTAAACCCCCGTAAGCATATGCCCCTCTCTCTGCTTTATCGTTCATCAATAACAAACCGGCATCTAAATAAACTTTATTATTAATTTGCCAAATTTTAGCAGATACATCTGTTATGGTAATGAGATTCAATGAATCGTTGATAGAAGGGCTTAAATCAAAACTAAAATTAAAATCTTCGGATTCTAAACCTATTCTTAATGCAAAATTAAACTCTTTGTTTTCATTTAATACAGAAAAACCTATATCGTAACTTATTTGAGAGAAGGTTAATAAACAGATAGATACCAAAATTATTAAAACAATAATTTTTTTCACAAAACTTTTTCCTCCTCAAAAATTAAGTTTTGAAACAACTAAAAAATAATTAATCTTCTACCTGAAGGATTAAATTGACTGAACGAGCTTCAATTTCGTTGGTTTTTGTATTAAAAAAAGCTGCTTGGGAATCCATATCAATTTTTTTCTTTTCATTTACTATTTTGACATTTTCAAAAAGTGATAATAGATATGCACTTTCATCGTATTTGAAATTTTTTGATTTTATCAAATAATCATCTTTAGTAATCAAGACATTGTCGGGGGAAGAACCTTCATATAATTTTTTACTGTTATCTATTGATAGCTCTTCACAAATTATTTTAATCAGCGACTCTTCAAGAAAAATGTTACTTTCAACATTTCCACTTAAAGTACCTTTTTCAGTTTGAAGATCAAAGTCTAGATGATTTGAATTGGCCTCAAAAGTCTTGCTCTTAATGTGAACTTTATTAGTCTTAACTTCTCTCCATTCATCGTTGACTAAAGTAATGGTTGCATAGTCAGTCGTTATGATCAGATCTTCTTTTTGAATAAGAACATTTCCCGTTAATATATACTGTTTTTCTTCTCCTTTTACATTATCGGCCTTGACATTTATGGTTGCCGAAAAAGAAAAGGTAGTTACAAAAACGAAAAGGAAGACTAATACATAATCTAAAGTTTTTTTCATACACTCATCCACCACTCTTTTACTTGATTTTGTCCATCGAAAAAAACAGCCATGTCAAAATACGAAGTAGGTGCTTTCTTGGGTTCTATTTTTGTGAAATTTTCAGTCAATATTTGATAGTTCTTCAAACTCCTAGAATAAGACACTTTTAAAAGTATTTCTACAGTATTTTTGGGAAACGGGTATTCTAAAGCTGCGTCAAAGGAAATAATTATAGAATTGTCTGGAAAATTTTGTGGAATAAGAGACAGAAAAGAAGAGGGTATAAAACACCCATTACTATACTCATAATAAGGATAATAAGGAGGAAAAGCTAATTCCATCATTAACATATCAACTATAGAAGTCTTTTTATCCAAGTTAATTATTTTTTTGCTCTTTAATTCAAAAACTTCAAAGTTTATCTCTTCAGTTAAGGATTCTAACGTATCTTTACCAAAATAACTTTTTAAAAATGCCTTTAAAGCTTCAGGATCATATAACGACATCTTACCTCTGCCCAATCTTATCAAAGCTGTAGTTTGAGCATAAAGATTATTATATAACTCAAATGAATTAATAATGTCTTTAATTGGATTATTTTTTTTGTTGATGAAATCTTTGAGACGTCCAAAAAAATTGACTCCATACATTGAGTAAAATAGCCCCCTCAAACTTCCAACACTTGATGTGTATAACGTTAAGTTTTCTTCTTGTTTTGCTAAAAATTCTAACGCCCCAGATTCCCAATAGAATCCCTCAAAAAAACCACCCATTACTAGATTCAAAGTTTTATCCCTTCCCTTTCAAATTGTTCAATTATAAAACGTTTAGACTGTTCATACATTTCATTAAAAGATGAAAAATCCATCCAAGAATACGTTAAGGGATATTTATACACTTCATCAGCATTTTTTAGCTCATAATTTATCATCAATTCATTTTTATTTTCATCAATTGAAATTAAAAATTCTAAACCATTATTGAATTCGACACTATTTTCACTTTGGTAGGAAAGATCACTAGCTATTACATAATCCGCTCCCAGTTTTTTCGCAAAATTTACTGGAACGGGGTTTAACACTCCCCCATCCAAATGCTGCATACCTCCAAGCCTTAAAGGGGGGAAAACTCCTGGAACATTAGAAGAAGCCATTACCGCATCAATTATATATCCTTCAGTAATTTCAATTTCTTCTCCGCTTTCTAAATCATAAGAAACTATTCCTAGCTCAATTTTACAATCAGAAAATTTTTTTCTTCCATAAAGTTCCTTGTAAATTTCATAAACAAAATCATTTAGTAGAAAGCTTTTTCCGGCAATCATTTTGGGGAAATTGGCAATTTTTTTATTTAGCATCTTAAAATTAGAATTAATTTTATCAATATGTTTATTTATAGTCTTATCAAAAACTTTTGCCAAATTAACCTTTGGATAAAGTGCATAAAAAGCTCCTACTATCGCCCCTGCACTTGAACCAGTAACAACTTCTACTTTGATATTTCGTTGTTTTAAAATTTCTATAAGCGCTACATGTGCTGCTCCTCTAGCTCCTCCACTTCCTAGTGCAAGCCCATATATTTTTATTCCCTTTTCTCTCACTTTCTATACCTCAACTTTCTTTAACTAGAAATTGGGTTGTTCTTAACTCGTTAATAAGAAAAATCAATTTCCTGAAGATAAAACAAACCAGGTTATTAAAGATCCAATAGCTACACCTAACAAACTAGTAATGAAAATAGAAGTAAAATTCTTTTTTTCTTTTTGTTCTACCTTCTTTTCTAATTCTTCAACCCTTTTAGCCGTTTCCCGCGTATCAAAAGACACTTGTGACATATTTTCATCATAAAAAATCATTGTCTTTTCAATTTGTAAAGTCCTTGATTCTAAATTATTTATTTTTTTCTCGAGGTCTTCTATATTTTTCCCCAGTATAATTATTTCAGAAAACATTTCATTATAAAGTTCTGCTTTTAAATCATCCTTCAGCAATTTGGGATCAAAATAATACTCCGCTTCGATTTTTAAACTATAATATTTGTCTAGTAATTCATTGTAAGCGTTTTTCAACTCTTTTATCTCCGAAGAACTTACTTGAAAATCTCCAAGGGCCTTCTCGATAGTTGATAGTCTATTTTCAAGTTCCACTATTTCATTACTCATATTATAATTATTTCTGTTAAGTACTTCCAAATTTGATTCAATGCTATATAATTTTTGAGAAATTGTGGCCATATTTTTTAAAGTATCCAATGAATCTTGACTTATATCTGTCAGAGTTGCTATTGCTTTAATTTGTGAATCTAAAACTTCTAATTTTTGTTTAATATCTTCTACCTCAGATGAATTCATTTCTAAAATCCTGTTTAATTCTAAATAATTTTTTTGTAAATCTTCAAAGGTAACTGCATAATAAGTTAACCTGCTAACTTGATCATAATAGACTCCAAATGTTCTTTCTAAACTCGCTACTCTTTCTTGAAGATTTTTAATATCGCTTGCACAATCCACAAAATCTAGCGTTTGTGTTGAATATTGAGATAGGTTAGATATTTCATAAATTACGTTATCAAGCTTTTTATTTTGATTAATTATTTGTTCTACTAAATTCTCATACTTTTTTTGCATCTCCGCTATTTTATTATCGTACAATGCTTGCCTAGCTTCAAAAGTTTCTATATGAGACTTATTCATATAAACTTGATCAGAGAGAAGCGAGAGCTCAGAAGAAATATCGTCGGTACGAATTTTTAAAGATTCAATATCCGTTCGCAGATTTAACAACTCATATTCATCTACTTTTTTTAGAGATATAGATTCAGTAGAAAGATTCATCAAAATATAGTTAATCTTTGCCTCATTCTCTTTAACCTTATTGCTTAGTTCATATAAATTGTTATCGTAGGGAGTCATGCCTACTTCTAATTCCGATATTCTTGCTTCTAATGAAGTTAAAGTACTTTCTAATGAGCTCTCTAACAAAGCTGTTTCATATTTAGCGATACTCCTTATACTCGTTTTTAAAGCATCGATTTCTTTATCAATTGTCATATCAATATAATTTTTAAGCTCCTGCTGAGTATCTTTAGGAATTGTAAATATCAAACTACTTAAACTTTCAAGCGATTTATCATATTTTTCATTAAGTTGTTTAATCTCAATTTCAAATTTATTTAATCGATCTTCGAAAAAAGAAAGAGATTCTAAAGCTTCATTGGCGATATTTTTAATTTCTTCTTCTGCAACTTTTTGTGCCACCTCTTTAGAAGATTGTGTAATATTTTCGAAAATAATATTTTCTTCGCCGAGAGGATGACCAGGTTGAATAACTTTTAATATATCTGAAACGCTCTGTTCTAACTGAACAACACTTGAATTTACGTAAGATAATCGATCTTCATATGCAAAAAGAGTATTTTCTATGTTATTCAATCTAACATTTAAATTTTGATTTTCTATTGTCAAAAGTCTTTTACTCATTTCATTTAGTGGCGCATAATAATTTCTTTCAAAATAGTCAAGCATATTTGAACCAAATTCGGCTAAATCATATCTTAAAACTTCTTGAGAACCTCGAAATCTTCCTTGATTATCTAAAGACATTATTCCAGTTTCTACCATCTTTATAACTTGTGAATAAAGAGGAGAAGAAGAAGGAAGATCTACAATATTTATCTGAGAGAAAAGGCTCATAGAAAGAAGCGAAAAAAGTATAAAAAGATATATTTTTCTTTGCATATATTATACCCCCATTAAAAGCTTGTCTAAATCGACATGTTGAGGTTCGTAAATAAAAAGGACTATCGAAGTCATTCCGTCGGAAAAAACATTAGGACCAGATTTTAAATAAAGTAGTTGAGAATTTGCAAAATATTCTTGAGAATTGATGATAAATTTTCCTCCACTACAAACTATATTTACAGGAATTTTTATATCAAAATCAAAATTGGCAAATATCTTTTCCCCTTCGCTTATAACAACCTTCTGAGATTTTACTTCATTTAGGTATCTTACTTCAACCTCATGAACTCCAGGTTTCAGAGGATAGGCAAATAATTTGTCATTTGGAACAAACTTATTATCTATGTAAACTAACGGATTTTTTACATTTGTAGTTACAAAAAGAACTCCAAAATCCTTATCAACAAAGATATCCTGACTATTTGAAGGTTCGACGAACACCGATAATGTTTTACTTATCGTCCTTACATTCACAAATTGTCCACCATCTATGGTATGAAATACAAAAAAAGCTGGAATATTTTGTGTTTTACCTAAAAAACTTGCTACCTTTTCATTAATACTGTAAACATTTACCGAACTTATTCTTTGCAAATCTAAATATCTTTCAGATTCTAAAAAATTCCTATCCATCAAAAACTCTATTTTACCGTTTTTAGAAGAAAGCTTCACAAAATGTTTACTATCATCCATTAAAAAAATGTGATTTATATTTTTTCCTAAGTACCTTCCATCAATATTAAATTCAAAATCATGTGAATTCAATAAACTAATCAACTTTTTTGTTTCTTTTAATTCTATGAAATACTTATTGACACCTTGTTCTGAAAGTTCTATTTTCATTTCTTTTGATTCATAACCTAACTTTGAAACCGTCAACGTATAATATCCTGGTTCAAAAATGCCGTAAAAAGGCGTAGTTCCTGCATATTTGTCGTTTAAAAAAACACCAGCATCTTTTGGATAACTATCAACGAAAATATCTACACCTTTTTTAAGTTCTACAATAATTTTATCATTTACCGGTATATTTTCCAAAGACTTTTCAACATAACCTTCTTTTTTCAAAATTATCTTGTTTAAGCTATCCTTTTTTATCTTTAAAGGAGTAACTCCTACTTTTACATTTTCTATAAAAACCTCTGCGCCTTCTGGAAACGAATTTAAAATCACTTCATCCAATCCGACTAAGTCAACATTTAGTTCTTCCTTGCTGAAAGGTTTCATATCTAACATAACAACCTTTTCATGATAGCCTTCACTTCTTAATAGAATTTGTTTTACGGTATAAGGTAATTCGATCTCTTTGCACTTTTCAATTTTTAAAATTTCTATCTTGCCGTTATACTCGAACTCTAAAAAAAGGTCATTTAAATCTGACTTTACAACTAACTTAGATAAAGGTACCTGCTCAGCAACGACAGACGCTTCAATTCCAATAAACGATATATCACTGGAAAAATCGGTATAACCACTTTTCAGAATCTTTAAAGTCCCTTGCGAACTTTCATAAACCTCAAACCTTGTTGGTACATCTTTTACAACTCCAAGAAGCTTACCATTAAAATAAACAGCGCTCCCTGGTAAAGCTTCCACATTTATTATATATGAGAATCCACTACTCCAGAAAAAAAACATTAAAAAAACAAGCAGCGGCATTATAAATAATAGATGAATACCATCACTTTTTACAGTCATTTAAAAGCCTCCTAATCTAACTTACTCTCATTCATTATTTTATTTATCTCATTTAATATTTCTATAGTCTTATCTTTATTTCCCAATTTATTGTAAACATTTTCCATTAACTTAACTCTATTTTCAATAACTTCATCTATCAAATCTTTCCCTTTTTGAGTAATATCAACCATATAAACTCTTCTATCTTCAGGAGACTTTTCTTTCTGCAAATATCCCATCATTTCCAGTCTGCTTACAAGCCCTGTCGTTGTACTTTTAGTTATACCCAGTCTTTTGCTTATATCACTAAGTTTTTTTGGACCTCTGAAATAAACAATCTGTAAAACATCGAACTGGGCAGGGGAGATATCAAAATCTTTTAAAACTTTTCTACCTTCGCTTTTGATTTTAGAACATATTTCTCTAATTAATTTTTCCATTTGAGCAGCTTGACATGAAAGATTATTCTTCATCTAAACTTCCTCCTTTATAAAAATTTTGGATAAAAACTTCATAAATTCTAAAGCTGCATTTTATGATATATATTATGTATTATGTACAATTTATTGAATAATAATGCCTATTGTCCTTGAAAAACAAAACAACGCGATTTACAAGTTGTGAACTCTTTTTGAAAAACCACTTGAAACTTAAATGGCACTAAAAAATTAATTACATTTTTCTAATTTAATAGTATATCATATATTAAATATTATTAAATTAAAATCTTTTCAACATTTGTTTTATAAAGATTTGGTACAATTATTGTTAGCTTAACTAAATATAATAAGAAATTCATATTGTTCCAATAACAGATGGAGGAAATTATGGAAAGAGATTTAACTCAAGGTCCCCTTTTAAAGCAAATTTTATCTATGTCCATTCCAACAATGTTAGGATACGCTGCTCAAATGGTTTATGATTTGGTAGATATTTACTGGATAGGAATGATTTCAAGTGAAGCTGTAGCTGGAGTCACTCTTTTTTCAACCATATTTTGGATCGTAAGTGCTTTAAATGAAATAATCGGTTCTAGTTCAGTATCATTAATCTCTCAAGCTTATGGTCAAAAAGATTATGAACAAACTAAAATTGCAATAGAACAGACAATTAGTTTCAAATTTCTAATGGCTACAATTGCCGCTATTTTAATTGCGATCTTTTTAAAACCTTTAATGTTATTGTTTTCCGATGAAAATGTTGTAAAACACGGTTTAGACTATGGTTATATTAGATTATTTTTCTTACCAATTATGTTTTCGTCATATTCAGTTAACACCGCCTTCAGATGTCTGGGTGAATCAAAAATACCTATGAATATTATGATTCTAGTGAGCTTCCTAAATGTCTTTTTGGATGCAGTTTTTATGTTCGAAACAATACCTTATACTAATTTAAAAGGACTAAATTTAGGTGTATTTGGTGCAGGACTTGCAACTGTTGTTTCCCAGACTATATCTTTTTTGATCGGATTTATAATTCTTTTTACAAGAACACACGAAGTAAAACCATCTATAAAAGGTTTGTTTAAACTTAATCCTAAAATTGATAAAAAATTATTAACAATTGGCTTACCTAACGGAATAGAAATCTTCTTTAGAAACCTATCAAATATGGTTGTATTGGGATTTGTTTCAATGTTTGGTACAGCAGCAATTGCAGCTAATGGAATAGCTGGAAGACTATTCGGATTTGCTTTTGTTCCTTTATCAGGCCTCGTTTCAGGAGCGTCATCCGTTGTTGGACAATGTTTGGGTGCAGAAAATTTAAAAAGGGCTGAAAAAGCCTCTCGTTTAGCTGCTATAGTTGCTACCCTCATTATGATTATAGCTATTTTTCTAGCCTTTATTTTCGGAGAACAAGTCATGAAAGTTTTCACAAATGATCACGAAGTTATAAAGCTAGGAACAGATTTTTTAAAATTTGGATCTCTAGGGCTAGTGGCATTAGGATTTGGTATGGGGCTCGCAAGCGTCTTTTCTGCTTCAGGTTACAATTTTCCTTTTTTGGTATCAAGTTTAGTTTCAAGATGGGGTGTCCAATTTGTAATATTAGTTATTGCAATTCAATTCCTTAATTTATCTATAAGATGGGTTTGGCTTTCATATATGTTTGGAGATATTGCCGAATCAGTTGTATTTCTTTTCTTTTATCTACGTGGTGATTGGAAAAAAAAGAGAGCTTGGTAATTTTATTTCAGCTATAATTTACAAAAGGCCCCGGAATCCAGGGCCTTTCACTTTGGTTAATCAACAGTTATGAATAGATCATCCATTATTTTTGGATCATTCGGTTTTCCTCCACCAAAAGCCCACTGTCCACCTTCTGGTGTCAAAGGCCTTAAAACACCTTCAATCCCATCATAATCATAAGTAGTTATGAAAACATTCCAACCGGATAAATCATTAGTATCAAGAACAGATAATGGTATTAAGAAAGTAATTGTATTCTCTTGCTTGTTTACTTGAACTCCTGGAGAAGGAGTTATAGGATCTCCAAAACTTTCTGCCGATGAATTATTAGAACTGTATAAATAAATACCCCAGCCCGTTGCCCACATTCCATAATCCCAATCATATCCCTCAGGCATAGTCGCGTTTTGAAAAGGTAACTCGATAGCTCCTACTTTGTTTGGATTGTCAAAGAAAATCTGGAAAGTCACGTGATCAAAGCCGTTTGCAGGGGTCCATATATCTGTAATTGTATCCATTGTAATTATCATTCTTAACATAGTTCCAATTTGTACCAATTCAACTTTTCTAATGTCCATTTGACTATTAAAAGTAGAATCCTGGGGATAAAAATAGGTGCCATAAGGTCCTTTATCATCCCCTTTTGGATCTTCAACAACTTTCAAAGAAATCAGAGGAATATCAAAGTTTACTGTATATTCATTAGAATATTCGACAATCATTGGGGTTTTTCCATAAGCCTTCGCAAAAATCCTATGAGGACCTGGGGTAAAATCAGAAATATTTATGGTGACTTCCCATGGTTCATCGATTCCTTGGGTCAAATCAACTTTTGCGTACTCTTTTTCTTCACCATCTACTATAATTCTGACTGATTTAGCTTTAGATGCTGTCCCGGTTAACACAAAATTATCCGTAAATGTTTGATTATCTACCAAATTATTTATTTCCACAGAAATTCCACTCTCTACGACCTCTTCTTTTTGATCTGTAACTTCAAATATTCCAAAAGATTTGGCGTTCAATAGAATATTATAAGGATGAGAATATATTATTTCTTTATTTACCATGTTATTTACTAGCAAAGGTTTTAAAACAGTACCATTTTCTAGGTCTAAGTTGATTCTTGTTGCATGTTTTTTATTTGAAGATGTATTCATCATAACAACATATATTTTAGAATCATCATATATCTTATAAACAAAAGGTCCTGGTCCCAAGTTATCCGAGAACAAAACCTCTACTTTACCTTGTTTAAAGGTCGGAGTATTTTTCCTCAAAGACGCTAATTCCCTTATAAACTGAAAAGTAGGGGTCGTTGTATCGTAGTGATCTTTATCATCTGAAGCAAAACCATCTGCAAACATGGTAGCTCTTGTTTCAACAAAATTCTGTTCAGTTCCATAATAAATTGTTGGAATTCCAGGAATGGTAAATATTAAAGCTAAAGCTTGCTTAAGACTATTAATATCTGAAGCTTTTAAAAATCTATCCATATCATGATTATCAACAAAAGTTACCATTCTTGCGGGATTGGTGTACATTATCTCTCTTTGTTCAAGGCGATATTGAAGATAAGAAGTTGGTTTACCTTCTTTAAATACCCTCTTTATATCTGTTTGAAGCGGGAAGTCGAGCATTGAGTTAAATCCTAAGTTAAAAAATACGTTGATTTCCTTTTCAGCGTTGTTCGAAAAAGGTGAAGGAGTAATCCACGCTTCTCCATAAACCAAAAAATCGTTTTTTCCTAATTTTAGAGCAGCATCAAAAATACCATTTTCTCCATATAAAAACTCTGGCCAAAACTCTGGTTCCACATAAATTGCAGTGTCTATTCTAAACCCGTCTACATCGGCTTCTTCTACCCAAAATATGTATGAATCTTTCAAAGCTTCAATAACCAAAGGATTTTCAGTATTCAAGTCATCAAGATCGGAAAATTCCGTATTATATCGATTTGGCTCTTTTATCTCCGAAGGCCAATGATAAACGTTTAGTTTCCTTTGTTCGGGGTCATTGTAATCATTCATATTAAAAGGATATTGAGTAGGTTTATTGGTTGGAACACTCATATTATTTAAGGAATAATTCCCGTTTCTGTAAATAATAAAATTACCCGTGTGATTTGTGACAACATCTTGTATAACGTAAATCCCTCTCTTGTGAGCTTCTTCAACGAATTTTTTGTATAATTCTACATTTCCAAAATGTTCATCAACTTTTTTAAAGTCTCTTGCCCAATAACCATGGTAACCTCCATAATCCACTGTTCCATCCCACCATTGATTCGCAACTGGTGGGGTTACCCAAATTGCTGTTACTCCTAACTCCTCAATATAATCCAACTGATCAATTAATCCTTGTATATCACCGCCGTTGTATTTCGAATTAACAAAACCACTATCAATTCCTGACTCAGTAAGTACATCGTTTGAAGTATCACCATTTGCAAATCTGTCTATCATTATAAAATAGATGATTTGGTCTTCCCATATGGGAGATGTAGTTGAGGAAAATCCAACTAAAGCAATAACGATGGACCATAACATAACAACCCAAAATCTTTTCATTTTTTCTCCTCCTAATCATATGTATTTTGAAACTTTAAAATTCGGGTACACCTATTGTGCACTGAATATACAATTTGTGCTTTAAATAAATTAAAATCATCTTTTTCAAAACTCTCAATAGATTCAAAATTCTTTCTGCAACTCTATTTAAATTAAAACTAACTATGCTATGTTCTCCTTATTTAATAATAGTGGTAACCTTTCCAATATTATAACATTTATCAATTATTTTTAAAACTTATTTGAAAAAACAAAAATAAAAGCAAAAAATAAAAGGCTTTTTGTTTTAAGCCTTTTATTTTTTCAGTATGCATTTTGTGAATTTCATGCCCTTTCTATATACTCTCCGGTTCTAGTATCAACTTTAATCTTTTCTCCACGCTCAATAAAAAAAGGGACTGTGGTTTTAAGACCCGTTTCGAGTATAGCTGGTTTGCCCCCACCAGAAACGGTATTCCCTTTAAAATTTGGTTCTGTTTCTACTACAGTTAATTCTACAACGACTGGCAGTTCTACAGAAATTGGAGTTCCTTCATGAAACACCAAATCAACTATGATGTTCTCGATAAGATAATATTTTACATCCTCAATTTCTTCTCTAGGTAGAGCAAACTGTTCATAATCATCTAAAGTCATAAAATAATAATGATCACCGTCATTGTATAGATACTGAGCCTTCCGAAAAGAAATATCGGCTTCTTCTACTTTTTCTCCACTTGGAAAAGTAACCTCTTTTATTAGACCTGTCTTCACATTCTTTAATCGAGTTCTTATAAGGCCGCTGCCTCTTCCCATGAAATGTTTATTAGCCTCTACTACCTTATAAATTTCACCTTGATAGAGTATGTAATTGCCTCTTCTTATATCTCCTACATCTAACATTTATGTTCCTCCTTTTATCCTTTTCAATATCATCTTTAGGAATTCTAAAAGCTTACTTTTATTGAAGTTTTAAATTTAAATTTATTTATAAAATACCTACACAATTCTAATCTTGATCAATAGTCCATTTTTTAACTTCTTCTTTATTTTGACTAGAGAAGAGGGAGAGACTCCTCCCTAAACCCACTTTAAATTCAAAACATTATTTTTCAAAAATTATTAATTTCTAAAACGCATATCTTTTTCAAAAAATAATTTCTAGATATTAATAAAAATTTCAATAAGATAATTTCGAGATAAAAATTTCTACTCTCCATTTTTTAAAGATATTAATTTATATGTTTAATCAAATTTATCAACTTCTTATTAAAAATTGATAACGTTAGTCTACCTTTTGTTTAAGGTTATGTTCTATGTATATTATACCATCAATTTCAACAAATCAACATAATTAAGTTACATAAAATTTACTTGCATTTGCCCGATTTCTGTATTATAATCATGCTAGGAACACAAACCGAATGTCACAATGGGTGGCTCGGTAGAAATTTGGAGGATACAAAGTGAAAGGTAAAGTTAAGTGGTTTGATTCCAAAAAGGGTTATGGTTTTATCACAGGTGAAGATGGGAATGACGTATTTGTGCATTTCTCTGCTATTCAAATGGATGGCTACAAAAAGCTAGAAGAAGATCAAGACGTCGAATTTGAAGTTGTAAAAGGTGATAAAGGTCCACAAGCTTCTAGAGTAATACCCTTATAATATCAACCATAATCTGAAAAAACCTAAATAAAAGGCAAAAGGGAGCATAAAATTGCTCCCTTTTTTTATTCTTTCACTATACTAATACCCGAACTTGTGCCTATTCTATCAGCTCCAGCATTAATCATTTTTATGGCAGTCTCTAAATCTCTAATCCCTCCAGAAGCTTTAACTTTTATATTTGGACCGGCAACGAATTTCATTAAAGCGACATCCTCTTCTTTTGCCCCATCTGTTCCAAACCCAGTAGAGGTTTTTACAAAGTCCACACCTGCTAACCTAGAAATTACTACGCTAGCTATTTTTTCTTCTTTTGTGAGGTAACAGGTTTCAATTATTACCTTTAATAATTTTTTCGATTTATGCGTTAAGTCAGCAATAGATGAAATTTCTTTGTACACATAATCAAATTCACTTGCTTTTAATCTTCCGATGTTCAAAACCATGTCTAGTTCGTCAGCTCCATTCTCGAGAGCATTCTGAGCTTCAAACATTTTTGTTTCAATGGTATTAGCTCCAAGCGGAAAACCTATTACGGTGCCTATTTTAACCTTTGTTCCCTTTAGTTTATCTTTAGCAAGAGATACATAAGTTGGATTAACACAAACTGCGTAAAATTCATTTTCCACAGCTTCGGCACATATTTTTTCTATTTCTTTAGGTGTGGCATAAGCTTTCAATAACGTATGGTCTATGTACTTTGCAAGTTCTTTTGGAAGTAAAGATAAACTTCGAGGTTTAAAAACGAAAGATTCGTTAACTTTTTGTATCTCACTTTCTATCAAGTTTTTCAATTTTTGCACTTCCATATTTCTTACTCCTTTCCTAGATAATTATTAATTCTATAGAAAAAAACATGCATTGATATTTAAGTATTTTAAAAAATATTTTCTAACTTTTTGTACTAAATTTTATATTTATTTTAATGTCGACACCCTACCACCTTTTTGTTATAAGATATTCTTTAATCTCTTTTTTAGTTGCTACATCAAATGGAGTTCGCCCCTCTTCATTTTTAGCATCAACTTTCGCACCTCTTTCAACCAAATACTCAACCACATCAAGATGACCGCTCGCGGAAGCCTTGTGTAACGATGTCCATCCCTCTCCACCTTTTGCGTTTACTTGTGCACCTTCTTCAACGAGATACTTAACTATATCAAGATAGCCATTCTGAGAAGCTATATGTAATGATGTCCATCCATCTTTTTCTTTTGCGTTAACGTCAGCTCCTTTTTCAACGAGATACTTTACTACATTCAGACAACCATTTTGAGAAGCTATATGCAACGACGTCATTCCTTCTTTATCTTTAGCATTGACATCAGCTCCTTTTTCAACGAGATACTTTACTACAGCAAGGCGACAATTCCAAGAAGCTATGTACAAGGATGTCTCTCCTTCTTTATTTTTAGCGTTAACGTCTGTGCCTTTTTCAACTAGATATCTTACTACATCAAGATGTCCCTTCCAAGAAACCATGTGTAATGGTGTCCAATCATTTATGTTTTTTACGTTAACGTCTATTCCTTTTTCAATCAGATACTTAACTACATCAAGATTACCATATAAAGAAGCTATATGAAGCAAAGACACTCCATCTTTATCTTTTGCATTGACATCAGCTCCTTTTTCAATTAAATACTTAACTATATCGATATGATCTAAAGCAGAAGCTATATGTAATGGTGTCCATCCATCTTCATTTTTTGCGTTAAGGTCTGCACCTTTTTCAACGAGATACTTAACTACATCAAGATGATCTCTCCAAGAAGCTATATGTAATGCTGTCCATCCATCTTTATCCCTAGCATTGATGTCTGCGCCTTTTTCAACAAGACACTTTACTACATCAATATGACCCTTCTCGGAAACTAAATGTAATGACGTCCATCCATTAACAACACCCTCTTTAGAAACTTTAGCATTAATGTCGGCTCCTTTTTCAATTAAATACTTAACTATATCGATATGATATAAAGCAGAAGCTATATGTAACGGTGTCCATTCGTCTTTGTCTTTCGAGTTAACATCAACTCCTTTTTCAATCAGATATTTAACTACATCAAGATGACCATTCTGAGAGGCTATATGTAAAGACGTCCATCCATCTTTTTCTTTAGCGTTAACGTCGGCTCCTTTTTCAATCAGATACTTAACTACATCAAGATGACCATTCTGAGAGGCTATGTACAAAGCAGTCACTCCACTTTTAAATTTAGAATTAACCTCGGCTCCTTTTTCAATTAAATACTTAACTAAATCGAGATTACCCATTGCAGAAGCTAAATGCAGTGGTGTCACTCCCTCTTGAAATTTAGCATCAACGTCTGCTCCTTTTTCAATCAGATACTTAACTACATCAAGATGACCACTTGCAGTAGCTAGATGCAATGCTGTCGCCCCATCTTTATCTTTAGCGTTAACATCCACTCCTTTTTCAATTAGATACTCAACTAAATCGAGATTCCCATTCAAAGAAACATCATGCAATGAAAGTTTATCAAAATTGTTGTTCAAAATCGCATCAACCCCTTTATTTAAACTAGAAAATTTCCATACCTCGAAACAATTATTAGATTTTTACACTGAAATCGATACTGTATAGTATCTCATTTTTAATAATCAATTATTGTTTTATATATCTAAAAATAACTTCTTTTACTTAACAATTATATACTACTTTAGCTCGAAGAAGCAAAAGTAATATTGGAAATACGAATAATATATAATTCAATTTTATATTTAAAAAGCCTTTAATTATGATCCAATTAATAGTTCTCATATTCCAATGATTGAACCAATGGTTGTAAAATATATCTAAAGAAAAAATTATAAACTAATTCTAATATAAAATGCCTTGAAATTCTAGGACAAAATGTTATAATTTGGATAAGAGGTATACAAACAAATAAACGTAAGATTTTGAAAGGTGATGGAAATTATGGATTTAAAAGACAAGTTTAAAATATTGTCTTCTTCTGCAAAATTTGATGTTGCTAGTGAACCTTCAATAAGCACCACCTTAATGAATTTAGAGAAAAATAATACTCCAGGAGGTATTTACTAAAGTAGAGCATCAAACGGAGGATGTGCACCGTTATTAAAAGTTTTATTTTCTAACTCATGTATTTATGATTGTGCATATTGCATAAATAGAAGAAGCAACAATATTCCAAGAGCAACTTTTAAAATGGAAGAGTTAATAAGTTTAACCTTGAATCTATACAAAAGAAAGTTAATTAGAGGTCTCTTTTTAAGTTCAGCTGTTTTTGGTTCACCAAATACGACTATGACAATGCTTTATTTAACTGCTAAGAAATTAAGAGAAGAACATAATTTTCCTGGGTACATTCACCTCAAGATCATTCCTGGAGCTGATTTAGAGATAATCAGGAAAGCCGGATTCTATGCTGATAGGATGAGCGTTAATTTAGAATTACCTTCTGAAAAAAGTCTAACTTATTTAGCTCCTGACAAAAATAAAAGTTCTATTTTAACTCCAATGAATTATGTGGGAAAAAAATATCAAGAATCGAAAGAACAAAAAAACAAATACAAAAATAGTCCTATTTTTATTCCTGGTGGTCAATCAACTCAGCTAGTTATAGGAGCTTCTCCTGAGAGCGATTTTCACATAATAAAACTTGTGGAAAAGCTATATTCAAATTTTCATTTGACTAGAGTTTACTACTCTGCTTTTCAGAGAGTAAACGAAGATCCTCGTTTGCCAAATATTACAAATCCCCCTTTACTAAGAGAACATCGACTTTATCAAGCCGATTGGCTGATAAGATGTTATGGATTTTCTTCAAGTGACATTTTGAATGAAGAGGAAAAATTTTTAGATGAAGAATTGGATCCAAAAACCAAATGGGCACTGAGAAATTATCATATGTTTCCAATTGAAATAAATACAGCCCCTTATGAACTTTTAATAAAAGTTCCTGGAATAGGGCTCAAATCGGCAAAGAAGATCGTAACTTCAAGAAAAAAATCTTCTCTGAACTTTGATAATCTTAAAAATATAGGTGTGGTTTTAAAAAGGGCTAAGTATTTTATAACTTGCAACGGTAAATACTATGGAAAAATATATAATAATCCAGAGATTGTAAAAAAATTAATTACTTCTAAAAAACAAACCAACTCTCTGCAGTTGTCACTTTTTGATAATTAAATTTTTTGTTAATAATTTAATATTTTAAATCTATAAACTCCCATAAAATTTTTATTCTCTGGAACAGCCATCCAAGTAGGATCTGCTTTGTACAAATTTTTTGTTTTCACGACTCGAAATTCACCTTTATTAAATACATCAATTGGACCCGTATGATAAATTGAATACTGTTCAAAACTTACAGGATCTTCAAAATACACCATTACGTGGTAAGGAAATTGTGGGTCTTCTGGGTGAAAAAATACTAAAATATCTCCGCTTTCGGCTACTTCAATATTTTTAGACAAGAAATCCATGTTCATTTCTACAAGAACTCTTGCAGAAGCATAATTAGAGAAACTGTCAGGAGTAATGCTCTTTCTATCAACTTTAAAAATATTTGTCCCGTAGAAAGGAATATCTGGATAGTTATATTTTTGAACATCTTCTTTAACGACTCCTCTAAAACCTGTGGCCTTTATCCAGATTTGATCATGTTTTTTTAAAGATTCTTTGTAGGCAAATCTGATTAGTCCTGCACAATCCTCATAATTTTCAGGCAATGTTATATATCCATTAATAATATTCAAAATTATACTGTTAAACCAATAGCTGAATGAATGACTATCCTTTGTATCTAATTCTAAAAAATCGGGATAGTTATTTCCGTTAACATCCTCAATTCTTATTAATTGATTCGATTTTTCTATGGGGTTACTTTTTCCCTCTTTTGGTAAAAATAATAGAATAATAATTATACTGATTAAACTCAAAAAAATACATGTGAAAATAAAAATTTTTCGCATAAGCAATCACCTTTTATATTATACATTAATTTTTATTTATATGCTGAGCGATAAACTATATTTGTTCTTTTCTCTGTTTATGTGATATAATTTTTATAAGAAAATTTAAAAATTAAATTGCCGGGGGAGCTTGAAGGCTGAGAGGATGTGCTAATTTAACACATCGACCCCAGAACCTGATCCAGGTAATACTGGCGTAGGAAGGCTTAGTTGAGTATTCTAACTTAATTTAACCTAAAATAAAGTGTTCCTGCTTTCTTCATTACCTGGAGAAAAGCAGGCTTTTTATTTTTAATTGTCAATTTCATTAATTAAAAGAGGTGGTTTTGATGAAAAAAGGCACTGTAATAGTTGTTTCCATTTTACTTCTTTCTATAGCTTTTTCCAATGAACTAGTAGTGTATGTATACGAAAGTTTAAGCTGGATTGAGCAAGGAACCGTCCAAAAATTTGAAGAACTGAACAATTGTAAAGTAAAAGTGGTGAAATTGGGGGATGCTGGGAATGTTCTTAGTAGATTGATTCTTGAAAAAAGGAATCCAAGAGCCGATGTGGTTATAGGTTTAGATCAAGCTTTAACCTTAAGGGCTAAAGAAGAAAACCTCTTGATACCCTATAAACCTAGAAATATAGAAAAAATTAAAGATCCGAAACTCATTATGGATCAAGATTTTTATGTAGTCCCTTATGATTATGGAGCTATTGCTATAATCTATGATCCAGAAAAAATTAAAGATGAATTAGTCTCTTTCGAAGACTTAACAAATTATAAAAAAGCATTATTGATAGAAGATCCTAGAACATCAAGCCCGGGGCAAGCTTTTTTATTGTGGACAATAGCAGTCTACGAAAATAATTGGAAAGATTTTTGGAAAAGATTAGCGCCTGCTATCCTATCAATTACTCCAAGCTGGGATGACGCATTTTCTCTATTTGAGTTAGGCCATGCACCAATGATGGTTAGCTATGCTACAGACAACGCTTATACTCAATATTATTACGGAACAAGCAAAAACAAAGTTTTCATTCCATCTGAAGGAGCTTATGTACAAATCGAAGGAGCAGGAATAGTAAACGGAACGAAACATTTAGAGCTATCGCAAAAATTCTTAGAGTTCCTACTCACAGAAGATTTTCAAAAAGAAGTCCCTTTAAATCAATGGATGTTTCCTGTAACTGATATTGAGTTACCAGAAGTTTACCAATACGCAGTAATACCAGAGAAAATTCTCACTATTCCCGCAGAAGAAATTTCAAAAAATTTAGATACTTGGCTCAAAGAATGGGAGAAATTAATTTTTTAGCGATGAAAAAGCCTCGAAGAAATAGTTTATTTGCGATAATTTTTCTACTATTGCTACTTTTTCCTTTTTTGATTTTATTTAAAGATTTTTTTCATCCTAAAGATTTAATAAATATAATGAATCCGCAAACATTGCGGATTCTTGGTTTTACTTTTTATCAATCTCTTTTATCAACAGCTATTTCTTTTTTAATAACTCTCTTACCTAGCTATTTTGCAGCTCAAAATAAAGGAATCACAGCTAAATTCCTTGAAAATTCAATTTTTATTCCTTTCTTTTTTCCACCTGTCTCTGCAGTTATAGCTTTTTCTTTATTGTACTCTCAAATAGGATTGTTGGCTAAAATTGGGATAAATATTAATATAATGTTCACATTTACAGCCATCATAGTTGCTCACGTTTTTTATAACTCACCAATTTTTATTAAGTACATTTCAGAAGGATTAAGAAGAATTCCAGAGAGCTTAAAAGAGTCGGCTTATGTAGAGGGAGCGGGAAAAGTTAAGACATTTTTTTATATAGAACTCCCGTTGATTCTACCTTCTATATCAAGGGCCTTTTTTCTGGTGTTTGCTTACAATTTCACAAGTTTTGCAATAGTTCTAAATTTGGGTGGCATTAAATATTCAACTTTGGAAGTTGCAATTGCAACTACATTGAGAGGAACTTTAGATTTTTCTAAAGCACTATCTTATGCCCTTATTCAATTCGTTATTCTTACATTAATAAACATTTTTATGTCAAAGTTTGAACCTCATATTTTTGAATACTATGAATCTGAATATAGCATCCATAAAAAAACTGGAAAAATAAGCTTTATATTTTCTATTATTTATCTTATTTTTGAGTATTCTTTGGTTTTAATAGGTATTGCTTCATCTTTTTTTAATTTTATAACTATGAAATTTGACTTAAAAGGTTTTATTAATCTTTTTTCAAAAGATTTAAACATTCGGTTTCCTGTAATTCAGTCTATTTTTAACTCTTTTCTCGTTTCAGCTATTACAGGGATGCTTGCAATAATAGCTGCTTATCTTTTATTAAAAAAATGCAATAAAATAGTTAATATAGTTATTATGTCGACATTTGGAATTTCTTCCGCGTTTTTGGGTATGGCTTTGTTGTATCTAAACATTTTATACAATATTCCTTTTTTTATTTTAATAATTTTTGGCTATTTTTTAATAAGTGTACCTCTTGCATATTCCTTCTTATTCCAGCCAATCTTAAGTTTCGATGAGAAAATAATAGAAGCAGCTAAAGTAGACGGAGCTAATAAACTTAAAATTTTTACAAAAATCGAATTGCCTTTATTATTTTCAGCGTTTCTAAGTTCATTTTTACAAATTTTTGCAATAATATACGGAGAATTCACTATTAGTTATACGATGCAGATAAGAGATTATTTTCCTCTAGCAAGTATAGTAAATTATTCTCTTTCTTCCTCTAGATTCTACCAGGAAGCGACAGCTTTCAGTGGACTAAATGTAATTATTATATTCATTACTTTTTACTTAAGCACCTTATTAAGCAATAAAAATATATATGATTAATCTATTACTGATCGCTAACTACTCAATTATTGCGATAGAAAATTCACTAATCAAGTAAGCTTTCATCATATAATATTTATCAGCTTCTTCCTTTGTTAGGATACTTTCAAAATATTCTTCCAAAGAAATCCCAAAAGTATTTTTTAGCTTAACCACCATGTTAAACTCTCGAATTTCCTCAATTTCAAAATGTTTTTCAAGCCCAGTATATTTTAAATATGCTTCTATAACTGTTTTAATATAAGAATACAGCCCATCCTTGAGAGGTAAGAACTTAAAAAAATTATTTCTCAACAAATTCGCTAATTTCATTGCTCCAACTTTTTTTATCGATAATAGCTCATAAATATTGTTGTATTTTAAATTGACATACATACCCAAAAATCTACCTTTCAAACTGCCTTTTATTTCGCTCCCACTATCTTTCAAAAGATCACTACTAATGGTTAAAGCAAATGGAAACATTGTTATTGTTTCTAAAAAATTTTCTAAATTAACCTCTAAATCTTCTATGCTATAATCAAGCTGTGCATCAACTTCTGGTTTAACTGTTATTTCTGCTTCTTTAAACTTAAAAGAAGCTAACCTCAAAACATTAACTATCTCTTCTGCTTCAGAAGAGTCAGCTTCTTTCAAAAAATCTAAATTAAAGTTTTGCAGTTCGGGATACTGCTCATACATCTTGTTTAAAAAGTCTTTAAATTCTTTGTCTCCAAAATCTTCCATATAAATTCCTCCATTAATATTTCATAGAAGAAATATTATAACATCTGCGTGACTAACCGCCTTCAAATATATTATAGCACATTGATAATTTTTAATTCTAATACTATAAATTTTTGTAAATATTAATAATTCATCAGTATAATATATTTTAATAATATATTTTAGCGAGTTTATGGGATTATTATTAGCAAAAAGAGTGTTTATCGTAAAGTTTTGTAGTATAATAAAAAGGACTTAGATTTTAGAAAAATTGACCTTTGCAAAACGTATTTTGTGAAAACATTACCAAAATAAGGAGGAGAAAAATATGATAATAGTTAGGCCTTTCTTACTTTTACTGGGATTCATTTTTCAATACATACCCTTTTTACAATTTTTAGGTGTGATTATTCTCTTCTTTACTTACTATGCATTAATAAGAAACCGGAACACCCATATCAAGATAATGAAACAGGTATATGAAGCTAACAATTGGCAATTTCCTGACATAAAGGAAGAAGTCGCCAATTTTTGGTTTATAATGTACATCATATCAATTGTTGTAATATCGCTTTTTTATTCTTTATTAGCAAGAGAGCTAATAAATATACCTTTTGAGGAATGGCAGACTATCTCTATTCCTAACTGGTATTTCTATGTTTTCTTTGGTTTTTTTGTTTTAAGCTGGGTATCCTACGCTACTATGATTAACAGGATAGTTAAAGATCAATGGCAACTTCAAGAATCAGAAATTTCTCATAATCTAGTAAAAAACCGTTTTATAAAATTAAGAAACGGGAATACAGCTATGCTCCTTAGAATTATTACTTTGGATATATATGAATGGTTGCTGCTCTTTTTCTTGATAAGAGAAACTACTATGCATTACATTGAAGATGGTACTGCCAGTGGTAAATATCCAATCCCCGTTCCATCGGGAAATTTTGGTAAAATAGAAACCGAGCCAATTCAAAGTGATAAGCTTAAAGAAAAAGAATTAGACCAACCCAAAATGAAACCTTTTAAAGAAAAAAAAGAAGAGAACCTAAATGAAATATATAATGATTTAATAAAAAAAATACAAGGAATGGATGATAAAGAAAAATATAGTACGATTTTTGCAGAAGTAACTATTATTAAAAATAAAGAAATCGCAAAACAAATACTTAATAAATTACTTACTGAAGAATATATTACTCAAGAAGAATATAACAAATTAATTGAATTTATATAAAATAACTTTTTTGCAAATATAAAAAATCGAATTTTTAATTTATAGCATTAAAGAGATGCTCAAATGAAAAGAAGCATATATAAGATTTGAATATTATTTTTTCAGAAATTATCTCATTAAAGCTATTTTTCTAAACTAAATTTTGAAAGAAAGGGATGAGAATTGAGTTTTTTTGAAAAAATACCCGAAAGTACAAATGTTTCACCTATCTCTAAAGAACTTTATCTAAAAGGTGAGCTAAAAGAGTCTGTTTTATTATTGCATGGATATACTGGCTCTCCACACGACATGTACTATTTAGGAAACGAGCTAAATAAAGCTGGATTCACAATATACATACCTCGCCTTCCTGGACATGGAACCAATACACAGGATTTTTTGAACTCTAATTGGCGAGATTGGCTAAGAAAATCATTGGACGCTTACTTGAATTTAAAATCCTACTATGAAAAAGTATATGTGTTAGGATTATCAATGGGGGGAGTTTTGACTGCGCTAATTGCTGAAAAATTTCAGCCCGAAAAGATTGTTTTAGCTGCGCCTGCATTTATTGCTACTGACTGGAGAATTAAGTTGACACCTTTCTTTAAATATTTCATTAAGAAGGTACCCAAAAATAATCCTGCTGTTTTTGAAGATGAAAGATTAAACTATCTTGCTCAACAGTATTGGAATTATGATTGGCCCTCGAAAGCAGCAGATCTTTACAAACTTCAAAAATTATCTCTAAAAAATCTCTCAAAGATCACTTCTGATACCTTCGTAATACTTTCCAAAAAGGATGACGCAGTGCCTTTTAATGTCAAAGATCTAATTGAAAATAACATTAAATCGAAGAAAACTTTCTTGATTCTCGAAAAAAGCGGACATGTCGTTGTTAATGATATAGAAAGAGAAAAAGTTGCACAAGAAACTGTGAAATGGTTAAGAAGCTAGTAATAATTACTGCAGGTGCAGCTCAAAAGCCTGGTGAAACAAGACTAGACCTGGTTTTGAAGAACGCTAAAATAATTAAAGAAATATCTGAAAATATCAAAAAATATTCTCCAAATAGTATTATTATAAATATTACCAATCCAGTTGACGTTATGAGTTATGTTGTTTGGAAAACAACAGGTTTTGAATCTAACAGAGTAATTGGAACCGGTACTATATTAGATACCGCTAGACTAAGAGCAATAATCGGTTACAATTGTGGTATTTCACCTATGAGCATTCATGCCTATATAATAGGTGAACATGGAGATTCTGAATTAGCAGTATGGAGTTCGGCTATGATTGGTGGAGTCCCTATTACAAAGTTTTGTGAAAATTGTCCTTTTGAGCAGCGATGTAACTTGCAATTAGAAGAAATATTTGTAGAGGTCAAAAATTCAGCGTATAAGATAATAGAAAAAAAAGGAGCTACTAACTATGGCATCGCATCTGCCACTACGGCTCTTGTAGAAACTATAATAAAAAATGAAGGAAGGGTATATACTCCATCGGTATTAGTAGACGATGTTTATATTGGATACCCCGCTATAATAAATAAAGATGGAATAGAACGAATCGTTAATATTTCATTGAATAAAGAAGAAAATAACAAATTTGAGGAATCGAAGAATATTATTAAAGAATACATAGATAAAATTTATCTATAATTAATTAAAATTAATCAAAACTTTTTATTGAAATTATTTATACCGATAGCGCTTTCAAACGCTGCTCATTATTCCATCAGAGCATGGCAGTTAAATCATTGTTAAATTAATATGGAGTTTGAAGAAAGCACTTATTTTTTTGTTTTATTAAGGTGTATAATTGACCAAAAGTTATTAAAGTGAAACAAATAATTTTTGAGGTGAGTGATGTTTATGAAAAAGGCGAAAGTACCTTTAAAGATGTTTCTAACCATCGTTTTCGTTTCTTTTTTTATGTTCACTGGATGTGAACAACAAGGTAAAATTAGTATTGGTATGGCAGGTAGTAAAACACCTTTTCGAATTTCATATCATTTCACTCTGTTTTCGGGACAAAAAGATGGAACAGTTAGAGTTAAAACTGAGCAAAAAATAATTATTGAATACAAAGTTGAAATCAATGACGGTATTTTATATATCGGTATTCAAAGTCCCTCCCATGAAATTATATGGGAATCTATTTTCGACGGTGATCAATCAGAAACCAATACTGTTGAAATAGATGCTGTTGAAAAAGGAACATACAACATTATTATAAAAGGACAAGAAGCTAAAGGAAGTTTTGATGTCTCTTGGAAAACAGAATAACTTTGCGTAAATAAAATGAGTTAAAAAACTATTAAAGGGGGTTAAAGAATTGATAAAAGCAATTAATCTTACTAAAAAGTTTAAAGATTTTACGGCAGTTGATTCAATCAACTTACTTGTTAAACCAGGTGAAATTTATGGATTTCTAGGACCAAACGGTGCAGGAAAAACTACTACTATACGTATGCTCACTGGCACTCTAAAACCAACCTCTGGAGAGGTTCTAATAATGGATAAAAGCTATAAAGATTATGAATTAGAAATAAAAAGAAACATAGGTGTCGTTCCTGATGAACCTAAAATGTATGAGAACCTTAAGGGTAGCGAATTTATTGAATTTATTATAAGTGTTTATAAACTAGATTCCAAAGAAGTCTACAACAGGTTTGAAGAAATTTGTGAAGCCTTCAATATAGACTACATAAACAATTTTATAGGAGATTATTCACATGGTATGAAACAAAAATTAATGGTTGCATCAGTTTTAATGAGGAAACCAAAAGTAATTTTTTTAGACGAACCAACGGTAGGTTTAGACGCAAAAGCTACCAGAATACTTAAAGAAATACTACATAAATATAAAGAAGATGGTTGCTGTATCTTTTTCACTACTCACATTTTAGAAATAGCTGAAAAGATGTGCGATAGGATAGGAATAATAGACCACGGAAGGATAATTGCAGAAGGTACACTTGAAGAACTACGTGCTCTATCAAAAACAGGTAGCACAAGTTTAGAAGATATATTCTTAGAACTAACTGGCGGAGAAGAAATAATGGATATCATCAAAGATCTATAAAAACAATAATCGAATTTACCTTAAATTACATCCATAAAAAGGGAAATAAATAAGGGGGAAACTAATGATAGCTCTAGAAGTGTCTAACTTGGTAAAAAAATACGGGGATTTTGAGGCAATAAAAAATATCTCTTTTGAAGTGCGTCAAGGTGAAATTTTTGGATTGATAGGCCCCAATGGTGCAGGAAAAACCACAACTTTAAGAACAATCTCAACTTTAATTCAAATCACCTCGGGATATATAAAAGTTTATGGTTATGACGTAAAAAAAGAAGGATCTCATGTAAGAAAAATTATTAGTTATTTACCGGAGGATGCAGGTGCCTATAGAAATTTAACTGGAAAAGAATATTTGGAGTTTGTTGCTAAATTTTTCACCAAAGACAAAAATAGTTTAAAAAAGATGACAGATAAAGGTATTGAAATTGCAAATCTTAATGAAAGAATAAATGCAAAAATTGATACCTATAGCAAAGGAATGATGAGAAAACTATTAATCGCTAGAGCTATGATGACAGAACCTAAATTAGCAATTTTAGATGAACCTTCTTCAGGGTTAGATGTTATTAATGCACGTGAAGTCAGAAAAATAATTAAAGAAAGCGTTAATAACGGAAAAGCTGTTTTACTATCTTCGCACAATATGTTAGAAGTAGAATATATGTGTGACAGAATTGCTCTAATAAACTCAGGAAAAATCGTTGAAGTTGGAACTCCAAAAGAATTAAAAGAAAAATACCAAGCCCCAAATATTGAAGATGTGTTTATCGAGGTGATTAAATAATGTTTTTTAACATGTTTAAGAAAGAATTAAAAGAAGTTTTGACGATCGGTTCAATTATTTCAATAGCTGCTATGTCATTCGTTTTTGCTATGATCGGTCAAAGTGTTGGAAATATAGAAGAAAAGCTTGAAGTTAAACCGGCTATTGGCTTAATTAATAATGACAATGGTATATTTGGTATAATCTCAACACAAATTTTACAGGAAACTTCTGATATTATTTACAATGGTTCTGACAAAAGTGCTGGTTTACAAGAGGTAATTGCTGAAAAGGGAATTGCCTTGATTGAAATTCCTTCTGATTTCTCTGACTCCATTTATAACAACGAACAGGGTAAACTCAACATCAATTGGGTTGTTCAAGGAGTTGGTCCTTTTGATGGTATTTCGTCAGATGTATTAGATTATGTTTTAAATGCTGTTGAAAAAGAAATATCTAAGATCATAATTACACAAGAACTAGATTTAGATCCTAATTTAATCTTAAATCCTTTAACAACATCCCAAACTACGTTCTTGAAAGAAAAAGAATTTAGAGGACTATCTCCTAATGAACTCATCAATACTTTTAGCACACAGTCTTATCTCATACCAACACTAATTATGATGATTATTATGATGTCAGGATCATCTATTATTTCTTCAATGGGATTAGAAAAAGAAAACAAAACCTTAGAAACTTTGTTAACTCTACCCGTAAAGAGAAATTATATAATCTTAAGTAAAATAATTGCAAGTACAATAAGTGGACTAATTCTTGCAGCTATTTACATGGTTGGAATGACTTATTACATGAAGTCTTTTTCTTTTTCCGGTGTGGTAGATTTACAAGCATATAATTTAACCCTTAATATCTATGATTACACACTTATGGGACTCTCTGTTTTCATGTCACTTTTAGCAGGATTATCACTATGTTTGGCGTTAGGTTCTTTTGCCAAAGATTACAAGAGTGCCCAATCTTTGCTCTTTCCAGTAACTGTATTGGCAATCTTTTCTATGCTTATGACAATGTTTATGGATTTTTCAACAATGCCTACTTTTATCAAAATTTTCATTTTTATTATTCCTTTCTCACACCCGATGATGGCTATGAAATCTTTGATGTTAAAAGAATACGCTCTTGTCCTATCTGGTATTATTTATTCTAGTATCTTCGCTGCAATAATGATAATAATCACTATATTAATATTTAACAGTGACAGGCTATTAGTTGGGAAATTTCAGAAAAATAAAAAACGCACTAAAAATCTTGTTTCATAATAGGGGGTAAAAGTAAAAAATGAAGGATTTAATGCTTCTTCTCAAATTTTCATACAAAAACAAAGCACGACCCAAACGAAATAGAAAAGGTCAGATTGTTCGACCAAGTGTAGCTTCGATATTATTAGGGTATTTTTTAGTACCAGTAATTTTTATCGTTGCTATTGTACCTACAATGATTTTTTCATTAAAAAGTGTTGACCTTAACATTCCTTTATCTCAACTAGGAATGAACTTTAATTGTACCTTGCTAGATCTTTTATTAGCTCCAGCTTTTCTAATGTCCTCAGCGCTTTTTATCCTGCAGTTTGCCCCACTAATAATCACATCGTTATATGATAATGATATGATAACTCTACTTTTATCCATGCCCATAAAAAGATCTACAATCTTTTTTTCTGCATCAATTGATAGTTTTATTATGTCAGGAATGGCTGGCTCAGCTGTCTTTTCAATGATCATCCTATATCTAGTTACAGAAGGAGCAAATATATTTTTTGCCATCTTATCAGCAATTGGTTTCTTATTGTTTTTATTTTCAATTTCCCTGTTAGTTGGATTAATAATGTCATTTTTTGTTGGAAAGACTTCAGCAAAACGCCTAAGTCAATTGATGTATTTTATTGTAATAATACTTATTGTGCTTGTTCCACAAATTTTACCGCAAAAAATGAGCTCCAATCCAGAAGATATTTTGGAAATGTTTGGAAACAGCATCAAAATTTTCATGTCTCCTATTTGGCCTCACACACAATTTATGCAGTCTTCAAGAGGAAATGTTTTTTCTTTGATATTCATTTATGTAATTTCTGTGTTAGTCTTTTATCTTATTTATAAATTTTCAAGTAACCTGGATTTCTCAACTTCAAGAAAGAAATCAAAAGTCAATAAAATAGAAAAGTTTAAGACTAGCAGGCAGCCTCTTCTCAAAAAAGAAATAAAGTTATTATTTAGAAATTCTCAGTTAATATTTATGATGCTTTATCCGTTAATATTTCCGATATTTTTTTCTTTTGCTGGCATTAATAATTTAAGCTACCTGGCAATGTTGTTTATGATAATTGCAGCTAATTATACCTCACTAATTACTTCTATGATGCTTGCAGAAGAAATAAAAATATGGCCTGTTCCTAAACTGTTTCCTTACTCAACAAAAACCATGGTTAATTCAAAAGTTTTGGTATCTTCTAGTATCTTTTCCATTGAGTTTTTGGCTATCTCTCTTGTTTACTTTTTTATTTTTGGATTTAATATATTTGAACTAATTCTAATTATTCCAACAATAATTTTACTTTACTATTCTTCACTGATTGGTGCCAGATATTTTCTTTCAGATCCACACAGAGACGTTTCTCAAACCAACAAAGTTTTTAAAGGAAAAGAAATTTTAATAATTGAAAGTATTACCATGGGATATGCAGTCGCTATTTTTGGTTTACTTCTCTTTTACGATATTATGGTAAAAGAAGGTCTTATGTGGATTTTTAAAGAAATGGGAATGTTTTTAACCTCTTTGATTATTTTAGGAACTGTGACAGCTTTGGTGTTGATTATTATTTTTTCTATTAGAAAAGAAATTAAAAAAATTGATAGATATATAGAACAAATGGAGTAAAATTAGACAAATAAAACAAAGCCCCGTACACGGGGCTTTGTTTTATTTATTCACGACTTTATTATTGCTTTTTTCTAAAGCTTGCCTTAGGTAATAACCTGTGTATGAACCGCTCTCTGCTATTTCTTCAGGGGTACCAATTGCAACAATTCGCCCTCCATTTTCTCCACCTTCAGGGCCTAGATCTATTATATAATCAGCATTTTTTATAATATCTAATTCATGTTCAATCACAATAACAGTATTCCCTTTCTCAACTAATAAATTAAGGACTTTAAGAAGTTTTTTTATATCTTCAAAATGCAAACCCGTTGTAGGTTCATCAAGAATATACACCGTGTTTCCCGTAGATTTTTTTCTTAATTCTGAAGTTAATTTTATTCTTTGAGCTTCACCGCCTGACAAAGTAGTCGCAGGTTGCCCTTATCTAATATATCCTAATCCTACATCTTGTAAAAGTTGAAGTATATTATTTATTGCTGGTAAATTTTTAAAAAAATCTGAAGCTTCATCCACTGTCATGTCTAAAACATCAGAAATATTTTTTCCTTTATATGTAACCTTCAAAGTTTCTTTATTATATCTCTTACCTTTACATACATCACATGTGACATAAACGTCAGGTAAGAATTGCATTTCGATTTTTAAGACTCCATGACCCTTACATGCCTCACACCTTCCGCCTTTAACATTGAAGCTAAATCTTCCTTTGTCGTATCCCCTTATCTTTGCTTCAGGAGTTTGGGCAAATACTTCTCTAATAAAATTAAATACACCTGTATATGTAGCAGGATTGCTACGAGGGGTCCTACCAATTGGACTTTGATCAATTGAGATTACACTATCTACATATTCTAATCCTTCAATTTTCTTGTATCGACCAGGTCTTGTTTTGGAATTGTACAACTCCTTCTGGAGTGCAGGATATAGAGTATCCATAATCAACGAAGATTTACCAGAACCCGAAACTCCAGTTACTACAACAAGTTTTCCTAAAGGTATCTCAACATCTATATTTTTCAAATTGTTATGTGAAGCACCTATAATCCTCAGAAATTGATTTTTTTCTATCCTCTTTTTATCTAATATTTCTATTGTTTTTTGACCTGCTAAATATTTCCCTGTTAAAGAATTTCCTGGGTTTTCTATTAACTTTTTAGTAGGACCTTGATAAATTACTCTTCCTCCGTTGACACCAGCTCCAGGTCCTAAATCTACTATATAATCCGAAGATCTTATCACATTTTCATCATGTTCAACCACTATTACAGTATTGTCTAAATCCCTAAGCTTTTCTAAAGTATTGATTAGTTTGTCATTATCTCTCTGATGAAGTCCAATTGTAGGTTCATCTAACACATATGTTACTCCTGTTAAACCCGAACCAATTTGTGTAGCTAGTCTTACTCTTTGTGATTCACCTCCAGACAGAGTAGTTGCATTTCTACCCAGAGTTAAATAATCTAAACCGACATCAACTAAAAAAGTCACTCTTCTTTTTATTTCTCTGAGTAACTCTTTTGCAATCTCCATTTCAAATTCGCTCAATTTAAGTGTTTCAAAAAAAACCTTCAACTCACCTATAGGTATTTCGGTTATGTCGTAAATATTATGATTGTTAATCTTAACACTCAGAGCTTCCTCTCTAAGTCTTTTTCCTTGACATGTTTGGCATGTTTTTTGAATCATAAAATTGTTCTCAATCCATGCTTTTATGTCTTTTGAATCAGTCTCTCTATATCTTCTTTCATACCAATTGACCATACCTTCAAATCCTCTTGTGAACTCATATAACTCTCCATTGCTTTTTGAAAATGAGAAGTCTATTTCCTTGTTTGTACCATATAATAATGCATTTATAACCTTCTGGGGCATATCTTTTAACTTTTTCGAGGGATCTTCTCCATAACTTCTAACAACTTCCTTCATCATATTAACCATGAATGTGTCTTTGCCCATATTCATGGCCGCACCATCTTCAAGAGACTTATTCATATCGAATATATACTCTGGTTCAACTTCTAATTTAAAACCTAAGCCATGACATTCTGGACATGCTCCATACGGGCTATTAAATGAAAAGAGTTTTGGATTTATTTCAGGAAAACTGTATCCACATTTTGGACAAGCTAAATTCTCAGAAAATGTTTGAACTGATAGTACTTTTTCATCTTTATCTACTTCTCTAATTTCTACAAAGCCTTCTCCTTCTTTTAAAGCAATTTCAACTGCTTCATATATCCTTTCAAAGTTATCCTTTCTCAACTTTATCCTGTCAACTAATAGATTTATTGTATGTCTAACAGTTTTAGCTAATGAATCAACTTCGTCAAGGTCATAAATTTCTCCATCAATCTCTAGCCTTTTAAATCCAGAAATTTTCATGTTGTTAATTTCTTTTCTGAATTCACCCTTCTTTTCCTTTGCAATTGGTGCAAAAATGTATAATCTGGCTTCTTCTTTAAAATTTTTATAAATATTATCAACAATCTCATCTACTGTGGAACTTTCTAGTGGTATTCCACACTTTGGACAATAAGCTCTTCCAACTCTTGCAAACAAAACTCTTATGTAATCATATATTTCAGTTATAGTTCCAACAGTAGATCTAGGATTATGGCTAACAGATTTTTGCTCAATTGCAATAGCGGGGGAAAGACCTTCTATTAATTCAACATCTGGTTTTTTCAAATTTCCTAAAAATTGTCTAGCATATGATGATACCGATTCTAAATACCTTCTTTGACCCTCTGCATATATAGTATCTAACGCCAAGGTAGATTTACCGGATCCAGATAAACCAGTTATAACTGTGAATGTGTTTTTAGGTATTTGAATATCAATGTTTTTTAAATTATGCTCTCTCGCTCCTATTATTCGAATCCACTTTTCCATAAAAAGCCTCCCACAATTGTGTAGTTGACAATATTATACTACTAAAAAATTAATTCTCTGAGAAGCTTATTTTATTTTTTGAGAAAATTGTGAAATGCGTTTTTTAATTAATTTCTATATACCTTTTTTGATTGAAATCTCAATTTTTTGTTAATCATTCGAACAATTTATCTAGACGAACAAGTTTTAACAGGATTCCAACAAAAATTATTTCTTGTCATAATTCTCTAATAATATTTATAGGTAACTCAGGATCCATCATTACTCCATAACCTATTCCTACCAAAGTAGCTCCTGCTTTTAAAAATTCTAGAACATCGGCTTTACAGACAACACCACCCATTCCTATTATAGGAACATTGGGAAAAATATTCTTTACTCTGTAGATACAGCCCAACGCCAAAGGCTTTATTATTGGACCACTTACGCCTCCATAACCACGTAAAAGTTCTTCAGGATTTGATTCATTCTTTAAGTTAATTTTAGTTCCCTTGGGAGCATTGATAAGCACTAAACCGTCGGCACCATTTTCAATTGCAAGTTTGGCTAGTTGTTCTAAATTTCCTTCAATACCAAGTTTTACAAATAAAGGCTTTTGTGTTATCTTACTTGCCCGCCTTATAATTTCTTTGGTTTCTCTCAGATCATTTAAAATAGTATCTCCCCCTTTATCAACATTTGGACAAGAAAGATTCAATTCGAACATTTTAATGTTAGTATGGTTAAGACTTTTAATCATATAACAAAATTCTTCGGTGTTATAACCGCCGATACTTGCAATAACATTCGTATCAAGTTCTTCTAAAAATGGAACATCATCCTTTAAAAAAGATTCAAAACCCGAGTTTTCTAGACCAATCGAATTTATAACTCCATTCTTTATGTTTATAATTCTTGGTGGGGGATTACCTATCTTAGGTTTAAAAGTAATGGTTTTAGTTGTAAATCCTCCAAGTTGTGAAAGATCAATGTAATCAATTAACTCTTTACCATTTCCTCCTGGACCTGAGGCGATGATTATAGGATTTTTAAACTTGATTCCAAGGACATCTACTTCCATTCTAAATTCACCTCATTTGCCTTGAAAATAGGTCCGTCTTTACACACCATTTTAACTCCTTCCACAGTTTGGACAGGACAACCTTTACATAAACCAGTACCACATCCCATATTTTCTTCAAGTGACACATACGACCAATCTTTCATATATGGGAATACGTCAAAAAAACTTTTCAATAACCCTTTACTTCCACACAGGATCATCCCGGAATTTTCTAACTTTTCTTTATTTTGAAATAAAAATTCCACAGGGGTTTTCCCTATATTATCATCTATGAACAATTTTAAATCAGGAAGAATTGATTGGACATAGCTCTCTTTGAAAGAGAAAAAGGTCTCTTTTACTAACAAAGGATATTCCTTTAAAAAATAAATTAGAGGAGCTGAACCGCAACCTCCTCCAAGGAGAATGTATTTTTTGGTTAAATCAATCTTATTTCTTATTGGAATTCCATATGGTCCTCTTATCAGAAGAAAATCTCCATATTTCAAAGTAGCAAGTTTTTCAGTAAAAGGTCCGACATTTTTTATCAAAAAAGTTAAATAATTACCCTTTTCATCCATCACCGAAAAGGGTTTGGGTAAGTTAAATGTATCTAAAAAATTTATCATAACAAATTGACCAGGTTGTGAATTGAAGGGTCCCTTTGTTTCTACCTTTAAAACAAAATAGTCTTTAATTATTTTCTTTTCTACAACCTTAGCTAATTCCACGTAAATCTTCCTCCTAAAATTTTAATTACTCCTCTGACCATAACCATTTCTACTTTGCCTGGTAACAAAGAACCTAAAAAAGGCGTGTTTTTCCCTTTCGAAACGAGAGATTTTTCTTCGACCAGCCATTCTTTTTCAGGATCTAACAATACTAAATCAGCTAGATACCCTTCTTTCACATCTCCTATCAAGCCTAAGTCAAATATTCTCGCTGGAACATAAGTTACTTTTTCAATCAATTTAGAAAAGTCTACATCGTAATTCTTTGAAATTAATATCAGAGAAGAAAGTAAAGTTTCTAATCCTGAAATTCCATAAGGAGCTTTAGCAAAATCTACAGATTTTTCCTCCTTTGTATAAGGTGCATGATCGCTTACAATTATATCTATGGTCTCATCCTTTATTCCCTCTATAAGAGCTAAGTGATCATCATTTGTAGGAAGTGGAGGATTGACTTTTTTGTTGGGAGAATAATCTGAAATACTTTTGTCAGTAAAAAGAAGGTGATTATGAGTAACCTCACACGTTACAGGAATATTTTTTATTTTGGCCTGTCTTACTAAGTCTACTGAAGATTTTGTAGAAAGGTGAGCTATATGAACATGAGATTGAGCATATCTAGCCATTTCTATATCTCTAGCAACCATTATCGATTCAGTTATATCGGGCACACCAGGAATATCGTAATAATGAGAATAAAAGCCTTCTCTCATATATCCCAGTTTTGATAGCTCTTTCACTTCACAATGATTAATAATAGGTTTTTTAAGTTTTTTAGCGATTTCTAAAGCTTTTAACATAATCAATGGATCTTCAACAGGATCACCATCATCGCTAAAAGCTATAACGCCTCTATTGCTAATCTTGACCATATCAACAAGTTCTTTTCCTTCTCTCTTTTTTGTTACAGCTGCTATGGAAAACAATTTAGCCATATTAAGTTTCTCTGATTTAAGACTCAGGTAATCTACAAGATAAGGATTGTCAATACAAGGTTCGGTATTTGGCATCACTCCAACAGAAGTCACGCCACCATTTAAAGCAGCTCTTAAACCAGTTTCCAAATTTTCTCTTTCTTCAAAACCTGGATCCCTCAGATGTACATGCATATCGATTAATCCAGGAATAATAGTTTTTAATTTTGCATCCATGACCAGATTAAAATTGCCTTCTATCTCTTTGTCGCTTATTTCAGTTATTCTTTCATTTTCTACGACTAAATTTTTTATTCCTTTTGTTGAATGAGACACTACATTAGCATTTTTTATAAGTATTTTCATAATTTATTTCCCCTTTCATTGTATGAGGTAATACTAAAGAAAACGGACCAAGTTGAACATCAATTTCTACTTTAAAAGTAAAAAACAATCCTTAAACTGAACAACAAAAAAAGCACCTGCCTATAAAAACAAGTGCTTTCTAAATACTTAGCAATATGATATTTTTTACTTCTATATATTTTAAAAGATATCTTTTTTTTCTCAGCCAAAAGTTTATATACATTTAAATTAAACCTACCTAATTGTATTTGTAAAATTTTATCATTGTGATCATTTTTTTTGATTGCTTTACTGTTAATTTTGAAAAAATAACAAGTTAATTGAATTAGTTAACTTCATTTCTTTGAAAAAATTTACTATTCAAAATCTGTTATAATATTAACAATATAAAATTCTAGTATAATTATTTAGTTAATTTTGTAAAATTAGAGATAAAATTTGTTAGATATTTATAGCTTAGGATTTGGAGGTCATTTGAATGAACAAATTAGTGAAAGAAATTAAATTAAGCAACGTATCCATAAAACTCATACATGGAGATATAACCGAAGAAAAAGTTGATGCAATTGTTAATGCGGCTAATTCGAGATTACAACATGGTGGAGGAGTCGCTGGCATAATTTCAAAAAAAGGCGGTCCTACTATACAAAAAGAATCCAACGAATACGTAAAAAAATTTGGGAGCATAGAAACAGGGAACGTTGCTGTAACTAGTGGAGGCAACCTGAAATGTAAATATATAATTCATGCGGTAGGTCCTGTATGGCAAGGTGGAAGCAACAATGAAGAAACTCTTCTATATAGAGCTGTCTATAATTCATTAAAAAAAGCAGATGAGCGGGGACTCGACTCTATAGCACTACCAGCAATTAGTACTGGAATCTTTGGTTATCCAATCGAAAAAGCGACAAAGGTATATTTTAGCGCTACTCATGATTTTATTCAGCAAAATCCCACGTCATTAAGAGACATTCGCTTTGTTATATATGATGAAAAATATTTAGATCATTTTTTAAAAGAGTTCGATATTAAATGAGCTTTATGCGAACAGTTTATTTCTATAACGTTCTGAGGAAAAACTTATTAAAAACAAGAGAAGAAATTTTAAATTTGAGAAAAACACAATTCAACAAACTAGTTAAATATGCTTTTGACAATATTCCTTTTTATCAAGAATACTATACTTCATTTGGAATAAGGAGAAAAGATTTAGAAGACATCTATATTACTGAAGTACCCTTGATAAATAAAACTATTTTGATGGATAATTTTGATAATTTTTTTATTGATAAGAGATTAAACAGGGGAAGTGTTGAAAGATTTTTGTCTGAGAATCCTGATCCAACTTCACTATTGTTCAATAAATACTATGTGATTCATAGTTCAGGTACTAGCGGCAAAGTCGGACTTTACATATATAGCAAAAAAGAATGGGATTTTATTAAAGCAATATCAACAAGGATCTTTCCCAATTTTACTATCAGTAGAAAAAAATATGCCTTTTTGGGAGCAGCTGATGGACATTATGCCGCAATTAGTCTTTTCTTATCTCCTTTAAACCAAATCGAACAATTTTTTTATAAAGATTATCTCGTATTAGACATTAATAAACCTTTAAAAAATTATGTTGAAGCTTTGAATGAGTTTAAACCTCAAATTTTAACAGGATATCCAAATGGAATAAAAGTGTTGGCAGAACTCCAAAAAAAAGGAACCTTGCATATTCACCCTGAAAATATTGTAACAGGAGGGGAAATTTTACAAAAAGATACAAAACTTCTTATTAAAGAAACTTGGAGCAATTCAGAGTTGTCTAATTGTTATGCAACCTCAGAGTCTTTAGCAATGGGGATATCTCGCGAAGATCTTGACGGGATGTACATTTACGATGACGCTATATGGCTTGAAATCCAGGACAACGGTTCTCTTTTAACAAATCTGTATAATTATACTCAACCTCTAGTAAGATATCAATTGTCTGATAGTTTTCGAGAACTAAAAGATGAAAATGCAGTTTGGCCATTCACAAAAGTAGACGAAATAATAGGTAGAAGCGAAATAATACCATCATTTATAAACGAAGATGGGGATAAAGACTTCATTCATCCAATAGTAATAGCTGAAATCTTTGTAGAAGGAGTAACAGCCTTTCAATTTGTTCAAACCAGCGATACATCTTTCACCTTTAAAATTGTTGTTTCTGAAGACGTTAAAACTTCAAAGCTAAAAATAATTGAAAATGTCCAAAAAAAATTAAACAACATTCTTCACAAAAAAAAGATGAAAAATGTATCCTTTGAAATAGAAGTTGTTCCTGAATTAACACCCGATCCAAAAACTGGAAAATTTAGATTAATAACCATTGACATGAACAGTAAAAAAAGAAAAGAAGGTGAGTAAAATAGGAAATTTATATATAATAGACGGATCTGGAATCGCTTATAGAGCTTTTTTCGCTTTAGGGGACTGGATGAGTACATCTGATGGTCTCCCTACGAATGCCATTTACGGAGTTACCAGAATGCTTTTAAAATTACTCAAAACATATGTAAAAAAAGATGAAGACTCTATTATTTTTGTTATGGATAAAAAGACAACCACTTACCGAAATGAACTTCTTGAAAGTTATAAAGCACAAAGACCTGAAACACCAGAAAAATATATTCAACAGATACCTTATATCTATGAAATTGTTGAAAAATTAGGTATTAAAGTTATTGCTATGGATAACTATGAAGCGGATGACGTTATCGCATCCATTGTAAAGAAAAAAAAGGACATTTATGACAAAGTATACATTATTACTTCTGACAAAGATATGATGCAGTTGGTAAAAGATAACGTCTATATTTTAAGACCAGAAAAAGGAATAAGTGAAATCATTCTTTACGACGCAAAAGAAGTGGAAAACAAAATGGGAGTACCCCCTGAAAAAATTCCTGATTTATTAGCTCTTATGGGAGATGCATCAGACAATATTCCAGGAGTTAAAGGTATTGGTGAAAAAACTGCTCAAAAGCTCCTTCAAGAGTTTAAAAGTTTAGAAGACATTTATAACAATCTGGACAAAATAAAAGGAGCCGTTAAAAAAAAGCTCGAAGAACAAAAAGATGAAGCATTCTTAAGCAAAAAATTAGTTCAATTAATGACTGATGCAGCTATAGAAGATATTTATGAGGATGAAGAAATTGTCTATAGAGGTTTTGAAAAAGGGTTGAAAGAATTGCTAGTTCGTCTAGAATTTAACTCTATTTTGAAAGAACTGGATTTAGCCGAATCAGAAAACAACGAAAATAATACTTCTCACAAAGATCAAGGACCAAAAAAGAATTATTCGGTAAAGGGTAAATATGAAATCTTTTCAATTAAAGATTATAAAAAATTCTTCAAGATGATTGAAGAAAATGAAATCATCTCTGTAGACTTTGAAACTACTTCTTTGGATCCTTATGAAGCTGATTTAGTGGGAGTAGCTATATGCGTTAAGCCATTTGAAGCTTACTTTTTAAATTTATACAAAGAAGATAAGAGATGGGAAATAACAGAAGAATTAGTAAATATATTGTCAAAAAAGAAGATAGTTGGACAAAATTTAAAATACGATGTTTCTGTTTTGAAGGTCAATGGATTTAACTTAAAAGAACTTTACTTTGATACTATGATTGCTGCTTATCTCTTGAACCCAGATAGTCGAAGATTCAATCTCGATGATCTTGCAAAGGAATATTTAGATTATAAAACGACAAAATATAAAGAAATAATGGGGAACAATAACAAAAGTGATCTCAAATTATTAACCTTAGGTGATATGGATAAGAAAACAGTTGCTGACTATGCTGGGGAAGATGCTGACATTGCATATAGACTCTTTGAAGTGTTGAAACCCAAGTTAGAAGAATTCGATTTGATTCCGTTATTTGAAAAGATTGAAATACCGACCATTAATGTTCTTGCAGAGATGGAAGTTAACGGCGTCTACTTTGATTTAAAGGAATTAAAAGAACTAGAAGAAGAATATAATAAAAAATTAGATAGTTTACTTTCTGAAATGCAACGGATGGCAGGTTATAATTTCAATCCAAATTCACCCAAACAGGTAGGAGAATTGCTTTACGATCATTTAGGTCTAAAAGGAAAGAGAAAAACTAAAAGTGGATCATATTCTACCGATGCAGATTCTTTAGAAGCTTTGAAAGACGATCATCCAATAATTGAAAAACTTCTTGAATATAGAAAATATCAAAAGCTTCTATCTACTTATATAGTAGCCATTCCTAAATTAGTAAATAAAAAAACCGGCCGAATTCATACTTCATTCAACCAAACTGGAACCGCTACAGGAAGACTAAGTAGTAGTGAACCAAATTTACAAAATCTTCCAATTCGAGATGAAGAAGGGGAAAGAATAAGAAAAACTTTGAAAGCTCAAAAAGACAGTTATTGTATCTTGAGCGCAGATTATTCACAAATAGAATTAAGAGTCTTAGCTCATATAACGAAAGATCCTACTCTAATCGATGCTTTCAAAAACGATAAAGATGTACATGCCTTAACGGCGGCTGCTATATTTGGCGTAGATTTAAAAGATGTTGACCAAAATATGAGAAGAATTGGCAAAACTGTTAATTTTGCTCTCATATATGGTTCTTCAGCATATGGTCTTTCAGAAAATTTGGGAATATCTGTAGAAGATGCTAAGAATTTTATTAACAAATATTTTGATACCTACAAAAAAGTTAAAGAAAGTCAGGAAGAAAGCCTAAAATTAGCCAAACAAAACGGATACGTTGAAACAATTTTTGGAAGAAAAAGGTTCTTAAAGAATATCAAAACTTCTAAATCAGAATTAAGAAGGATAGCTATAAATGCTCCTATACAAGGTAGCGCAGCTGACATAATGAAATTAGCCATGATAAATTTATACAATGAACTACCAAAAGAAGCAAAGTTGATACTCCAAGTTCACGATGAGGTATTAATAGAATTACCCGAGAAAATAGCTAACAAAGTCGCAAAAACAGTAAAATATTGTATGGAAAACGCAGTAAAATTAGAGGTGCCTTTAAAAGTAGACGTAACTATTGGTAAAAGTTGGCAGAAATAAGGTTTATACTTTTGTATAACTTATATTAATTTATTTTTTTCCTTTTTTAAAAAAATCTGGTATAATTCAATTAAGTAAAATACTATAGTGTGTTTAGCAATGTACAAATAATAGGATTTTTTTATATTTAACTTATATTGTATGAAATAAAAAACGGTAAATAAGTTCTTTGTAATTTTGAAAGTTTTAATTTATTGAATTTTTGGAGGTAACTAATGAATAAGTTTCACATAGTAAGACTAGGGTGCCCAAAGAATGATGCTGACGCGGATATTTTACAGGGTATACTTGAAAACAAAGGTTATAGATATACTCCAGATCCAATAAATGCAAATTATATCTTTATTAACACTTGCGGTTTTATAGAAGATGCAAAAAAAGAAAGTATTGAAGCAATATTTGAATATCTTTTATTAAAGGATGAAAAAAAAGATATAAAGGTTATTCCATTTGGTTGTTTAGCAGAAAGATATTACACAGAAATATTAGAAGAAATACCAGAAGTTGATGGACTGTATGGAGTTTTGTCACCCCAAACTATAGTTGACAAATTAGAAAGTGAAATATTTACCTATAAAGCAACAGAACCAGAAACTACATATGAATGTCAAATAAGATCAAAACCTAGAGAATATTATGCTTATGTAAAAATAGGAGATGGATGCAATAGAAATTGTACTTTTTGTTCCATACCTTTCTTTAAAGGTAAACCTAAGAGTCGAGAGATTCTCGATATTAAAAATGAAGTTGAATTTTTAGTAAATAACGGTGTGAAAGAAATTATATTAGTATCTCAAGATAATTGTTTATACGGTGTTGATAATTATAAGAAACAGGCCTTGCCTGAGTTACTAAAGACCTTAAATAATATAAAAGGTGATTTTCGGATAAGGGTGTTATATTTACATCCGGATTTTTTAAATAAAAATATAATTGAAGTCATACATTACACGGATAAAGTATTAAAGTATTTCGATGTTCCTATTCAACATATTTCCACAAAAATTCTAACCCTTATGGGAAGGATAAAGAAAAAAAAGGATTTAATTGAATTGATAGAACAAATAAGAAAACAACCATCGGTAATCAGAACAACTTTAATGGTGGGGTTCCCGGGTGAAACAGAAAAAGATTTCCAAGAACTTTTGAATTTTGTCCACGATGCAAAATTTGAAAGGCTTGGAAGTTTCATTTACTCTCAAGAGGAAGATACTTTATCGTTTAACATGCCAAATCAAGTAGATGAGAAGACAAAAATAGCAAGGCAAGAAGCGCTAATGAAAATCCAACAAGAAATCTCTAAAGATGTTATGCAATCTTTTTTAGGATATATTTTAAAAGTATTAATAGAGGAAAAGGAAGATGATATTTACATTGGAAGAAGTTACCTAGATGCTCCAGAAATAGACGGAAATATATTTTTTAGAAGCAAAAAAAAGTTAAAGTTAGGGGAGTTTATAAATGTAAAAATAACTGGGAGTTATGAATATGATCTGGAAGGAGAAGTAGCAGAAAATGAATATTCCCAATTTATTGAGTCTCTCTAGAATATTTCTGGCTATACCCGTTTTTACACTAACAGTATTAGAAGAAAAATATTACGTATCTGCATTAATAATTTTTATTATTGCTTCTTTAACCGACCTTTTTGACGGTTTAATAGCTAGAAAAACAGGGCAAGTTACAGATTTAGGAAAATTTCTTGATCAAATATCTGACAAAATATTGATAAACTCAACTTTTATCGCTATGTTAGCGATAGGAATTATCCCAGGATGGTTCGTGGCTTTAATTGTTGCTAGAGATACATATGTCAGTGGTCTTAGAATGTTTTTAGCAAGTAAAAATCTTGTAATACCTGCAGACGTCCTAGGAAAAATGAAAACTGTCTTGGAAATAATTTTAATAATATTGATCTATTTACAACTCTGGAGTACTCTTGTAAATCTTTTATTGTATTTGACATTAATCATAAGTTTAGTATCTGCAGCAAATTACACTATTAAAAACTCAAAGGCGTTTAAAGAAACTTAAAGAAGTCAAGTAACACAAAGGAGGAACTTTACTATGATTGAGTTGAAGAAAAATAAAGAGCAATCAGACGTAGATGCAGTTCGATCTTTCATCGCAATAGAAACGAATCAAAAAGTTAAGAAAACTTTAGATGAGCTTGTAGAAAAGCTTAAAAGGATGGGTTTTAGAGCTACTTGGACCAAAACAGACAATACTCATTTAACTCTTTTTTTTCTTGGCGACCAGAAGATATCCAAATTAGCCCAGTTGGCTTATAAAATAGGAGATAGACTAGCTGGGTTTCCAACCTTCCACTTTTATGTGGAAAATTTAGGTTTTTTTGAAAGAAACTCTATTCCAAAAGTATTGTGGTTAGGAATTAGAGAAGATACTACCTTAAATGGTTTGTATGAAGAAATAAAAACAGTGCTTAAAATTTGTGATTTTGAAGTAAAAGACAACATTTTTAAACCTCACATTACTATTGGAAGGGTCAAAAATTACCCTAAGCATTGGAAAGAACTTATAAGTACAACAAGTTTCGAAGAAATAAAAGTTCATGTTAATTCAATAGAAATATTTTCTTCAGTATTGACAAAAAATGGACCTATATACAATAAGTTGTATACAATCGATTTTGAGGGAGGCGTAATAATTAATGGCCAAAGATAATCCGAAAGATGTAAATAAAGATGCTCTGTTAGAAAAACTAGTGAAAGAACTAGAAAAAACACATGGTACAGGTTCTGTAATGATAATGGGGAAAGGTTTGGATAACAGAGACATTTCTGTGGTTCCTTCTGGATGTTTATCCCTTGATATAGCTTTAGGCATTGGGGGTTATCCTAGAGGCAGAATAATCGAGATATATGGTAATGAAGCATCTGGAAAAACAACACTAGCTTTACAAGCTTTAGCTGAAGTGCAAAAAATGAACGGCATAGCTGCGTTTATTGACGCTGAACATGCTTTAGACATAGAATATGCCAAAAAATTAGGGGTCGATGTGGATAAATTGATAGTTTCTCAGCCTGACTTTGGCGAACAAGCCTTAGAAATAGTTGACTCTTTAGTTAGATCTAATATCGTGGATATAATTGTCGTTGATTCAGTTGCGGCGCTAGTTCCAAAAGCAGAGATTGAAGGTTCTATGGGAGACGCTCATGTAGGACTTCAAGCAAGACTCATGTCTCAAGCGTTAAGAAAATTGGCGGGTAGTGTGAGTAAATCAAAGTCTATTGTTGTATTCATAAATCAAATAAGAATGAAAATTGGCGTATTATATGGGAATCCCGAAACTACTACAGGTGGTGTTGCTTTGAAATTCTATTCTACAATAAGAATAGAAACTAGAAAGGGTGCTGCTATAAGAGAAGGAAAAGATCAGATAGGAAACGAGGCGGTTTTAAAAGTGGTAAAAAATAAAGTAGCTCCTCCTTTTAAAGAAGTTAGTGTAGATATGATATTCGGTAAAGGGTTTGCAAAAGAAAATGATATCTTCAATTTAGCACTAGAAGAGGGTTTAATTCAAAGAAAAGGTGCATGGTTTTCATATATAAACGATAAGGGAGAGGAGATAAGCCTAGGTCAAGGAAAAACTAATTCTGTAGCTTATCTTGTTCAAAACCCTGATATTTTGGACTACCTAGAATATACTATTAGAAAAAATCATGGAATCTTAATACCTGATTATCTAACTGAAAAATTTGAAAAGTCTAGTAAGGCAAAAGATAAAGTTAAAGAAAGCGAGAAATAAACAAAATTGAAAAAGAAAAACCAAAAAATTGATCCTTTTGATGAAAAGGCAGCTGAGAAAGCAGCGTTGAGTTTAATAAAATATAGAATAAGATCAGAGAAAGAACTTTTACAAAGACTAAAACTAAAAGGATTTTCTGAAGATGTATGTTTGAAAATTGTTGATAAATTCAAAGAGAATGGGTTATTAAACGATGAAATATTTGCTTATTTGTTTAGTTATGATAAACTAACGCTCGATAAAAAAGGACCAATATATATAAGAAATGAGTTAAAAAGATTTGGGGTAGAAGAAGACCTTATTAATAACGTCTTGGAAAAAATCAGTGAGGAAATCGATATTTTTGAGATAGCAACTGAAATTGCAACAAAATATTACAACAAAACCAAAGATGAGCTTAAAACTAGAAACTATTTATTCAGAAGAGGTTTTGAGCCAGACATAATAAACTGTGTTATAGAAGACTTGAGAGGTGATTAAAATTGATAGCAGGAATAATAATTATAATTAGTGCAATTATTTTTATTTTAGGGTTGTTTATAGGAATTAATATAGGTAATAAAAAGCTGATAGGTTCTTTAAAAGATAAAAAAGAAAAGCTAGAAGCGGAATTAGAAAACAAACAAAAGGAAATACAGAAAATTTTACAAAAAGCTGAAGAAGAAGCAAAAACTTTAAGGCAAAAAGAAATTTTACAGGCTAAAGATGAGATACAAAAGTTAAGGGAACAATTTGATCTAGAATTAAAAAAACAGAGAGACGAATTAAAGTTAATGGAAGAAAGATTAATTCGTAGAGAAGAATTGTTAGATAAAAAAGAAGAAAACATAGAAAAACTAAAAGAAAAATTAGAAGCACAAATTGCCAATACACACCAACTGGAATTAGAGTTAGAAACTAAATTGAATGAAATAGCTAAAATTTCAGAAGGAGAAGCAAAAGAAATAGTTTTAAAACAGACAAAAGAAAAGTATGAATTAGAACTAGCTCAAAAATTTAGAGAAATTAAAGAACATTATGAAGAAGAAGCAAAAAAATATGCTAGATGGGTAATTACTACAGCTATTCAAAGATACGCCTCAGATGTAACAGCAGAACTAACAACATCCACCGTTTCACTACCTACTGATGACATGAAAGGTAGAATCATAGGAAGAGAAGGAAGAAATATTCGCACCTTCGAAAAATTAACTGGAACCGATTTAATAATAGATGACACACCAGAAATCGTAGTTATATCTTCTTTCAATCCACTAAGGCGCGAGATAGCAAAAAGAACCTTAGAAATGTTGGTAGCCGATGGCAGAATTCATCCTGCTAGAATTGAAGAATTATATGAAAAATCAAAGAAGGAAGTCGAGGAATACATTAAAGAGGTTGGAAAAGAAGCAGTATTAAGGGTAGGAATTAAACAACCACATAATGAAATTATAAAATTACTAGGAAGGTTAAAATTTAGAACAAGCTATGGACAAGATGTTTTGGAACATTCTATAGAAGTAGCTCAGTTTGCGGGACTTATGGCAAGCGAGTTAGGACTCAACGTAGAATTAGCCAAAAGAGCAGCATTATTTCATGATCTAGGAAAAGCTGTCGACCACGAAGTTGAGGGCTCGCATGCGTTGGTTGGAGGCCAAATTGCTAGAAGATATGGAGAAAAAATAGAAGTAGTAAACGCAATTCAATACCATCACGATGAAGTAGACCCGATGACACCAGAAGCCGTGTTGGTAGCTGCAAGTGACGCTTTATCTGCATCAAGACCTGGTGCTAGAAAAGAAACGTTGGAAAATTATATAAGACGAATCGAACAATTAGAAGAGATTGCTAAAAGTTTTAGGCACGTAGACAAAGCTTATGCAATTCAAGCTGGTAGAGAACTAAGAGTTATTATTCAACCAGATAAAGTAGATGATGCTATAGCTGAAAAATTAGCTCACGATATTGCTGTGCAAATAGAAGAAAAAGTTCAATATCCTGGTGTAATTAAAGTAACCGTTATAAGAGAAAAAAGAAGTGTTGCCTACGCAAGCTAATAAAATCAAATTAAAACAAACATAATTTATAAACTTTAAAATGAAGGGATGCTAGCTAGCATCCCTTCTATTATTTAAAATTAAAATAGAGGTTCAACATCAACATGTTGCCAATAATCTTTTGCCACTTTCTGATACAATTTGTAAATCATATCTCTATGACTCTTTTCCCATTCTGCCAAATGTTTTAAAACTTTCTTTAATTCCTCGTCGTCAACACTTTCTGCCGCTTTGTTATAAAAATTCATGAAGTCTTCTTCTATTAAATAAGCCATTCTAAGAACAGGAATGTCAGATTTTAAAGCGTTAAAATCTCCAGAATACACTATTTCTTCTTCTGCTCTTTTACGGAAAGATTGACCAATATCAATATCTTGCCTAAAATGAACATAATCATGTTCTTCTATTTCGTTTATAAGACTGGTTATATAATCTGCATGACTTTTTTCCATTTCACTCAACTCTTCAAACGTCTCTTTTACCTGTTTTATTTTCACAGTTTTAGCTTTAGATTCATAAAATTGCATACCTTCTATTTCCTTTGCTAACGCATATTCTAAGATTCCTAATGCCTTTTTTTTGTTCATATAAAACACCTCCAATTAAGCTTTAATCTTGATAAGTTTGATCGCTATTTACATCTTTTTTATCTAATTTTTGACCATCTTGAGATATTTGTTGTATAATTTTCTCCTCTTTATCTTCTCGATAATACACATAAAGATATGGAAGCCATAAAAACTCTAATAAAGTAGAAATGTAAACTCCCACATAAGGTATTAATCCTAAAAGAAATATGGCTATTAATACAATTAATATTTGGAAAAAATGATCTGCCTTAAACACAAAGGAAAAACTTTTTCTTATTGAATCAGATAACGATACATCTTCTACAACAAAAACACATGGTGAAAAGATAAGAAAAAGTGCTAGGATTACACCAGGTATAACAAAGGCTAAAAAACCTATTGAAATTAAAAATCCAACAAATATCGAAAGAATAGTAATATCAAGAAATAGTCTTTTAATTTTAGCAAAGCTTTCTTTAAAATCGGATTTCTTAAATCTTTTAAATTCATCATACAATATAGTTGTCCAAGCAAAGAAGAAGGTATTAAAAATACCTATCAATATGACTGAAAGAAAACTGGCGATAGGTCCCAATCTCGCTAAAATATCAAAAAGTATAGTAATAACAATATTAATAAATAGCGGGATGAGTATAAGAGGTTCTTTGCTAAAAGCAATCTTAAAAGGTTCTACAAATACATTGTACAATTGGATTTTCATGAGAATTCCCCCTTTACAAATTTTGAAATTATACGTTCTTGCTCCTCCTCAGAAAAGTGAAAATATTTTTCAAGATGATAATGCATAAATTCGTGAATTAAAGTATCATAAAAAATGTTGTTTTTGTGCAATATTTTAAAAGGTAGAGTAACTACGTAGTAATTGTTTCTTTTAACAATTAATGCACCCGAATAATAAGAATAAGGCAACTGAGTTAATTCAGTGAACTCCTCTAGCGAAATTGCTTCCAACACTATAATAGGCTCAGCAAGATTAATACCAAAATCGTTGGAAAACCTTTCTAATCTAATATCTTCTATATAGAGAGTAATTGGAAAAATATGCATATTAAATGAAAAATAAAATAATGAGATGAACAGGAAAAATATCAAACATATTCTAGTTTTCATTTTTGTACACTTTCTTCAAGACATCTATTTCTCTCAAATTGTAATGTTGAATGATTTATTTCAAATTTATCTTTAAGAATACTATTTATTGTATCTATACATTTATCCAAATCATAATTTTCATTATCAAAATTTTCACTTAACCTGATGTGAGCTTCTAGATATTTATCTTCTCCGTCAGTGGTCCACAAATGAATATGATGAACATCTTTTATAAAAGGTAACTTCTCGATTTCAGTTTTTATTTGCTGTATTTCTATGTTGTCCGGTGCACCTTGTAAAAGAATGTTCACTGTCTCTTTTAATAGGGGAATGCTTTCAAAAAAGATGTATCCACTTATAATAAAAGTAAATATCGGGTCTATAATATAGAGATTTTTAAAAATAATTAAAAAAGCTCCAATAATTACAAAAACAGAAGAAATAGTGTCACTCAAAATATGAATAAATAACGCTTTTATATTTAAATTTTTCTTTGAATCTTTAAAAAGTAAAAAAACCGTAATTAAATTACCAACTAATCCAACAACAGCCACGCTAAGCATTATATTTCCAGTAACGATGTTTGGGTTGAAAACGTTTTTTATCCCCTCTATAAATAAAAAAACAGAGATAACCATTAAAAAAAGCGTGTTGACAAAAGCAGCTAGTACTTCAAACCTTTTATAACCATACGTTCTCTTAGAATCATCCTGCTTTTTAGAAAGAATATTTGCTATAAAACTAATCAATATTGCAAGGGTATCATTTAAGTTATGAAAAGCGTCAGACAAAAGAGCTAAACTATGAGATAATATTCCACCAACTATTTCTGCACTCGTAATTCCTAAGTTCAAAACAACAGAAAATAAAAGTTTACTATCTGTTTTTTTATTTTTTGAGTCTTCAACTTTTTTCATGATTTTATGTTTCTCCTTACGCTTTTTATTTAATGGAATGGATATATTTTTCGTTCGTATACATAAATATCTTTTTCATATCTTACAGGCTTCCAATTAGGAAATCTCCAATAATTTGATATGACTCTCGCACCAAATTTTAACTCATATTTTAGCTTTTCTTCTAATTTATTCATTGCGAAACTAACTTGAAAAACCGTGATAATATCGTACTCTGACAAATCAGCTTTCCAAAAATTTTTCCAATGAATGAACGCTCTCCCTTTAAAACCACTTTTTCGAATATTTCTTTTTGAAAGAATCACTAAAAAGGGGTTAATTTCATACCCGTGAGCTTCAGCACCTCTTTTTGCAAACTCAATAACAACTCTTCCATCACCAGATCCCAAATCAACTGACTTTTCTCCTGGCTTTATTTCAGCAAGTTCCACCATTTTTTCAACGGCTTCTTTCCTACTAGGATCGTATATGGCCCCCTTTAACATAAAAGGAATTATCCAAAAAAATAAAAAATAAACCAATATTATCCCGAATATAATCAATAATATCCACATAGTTTCTCCTAATCTTGTTGATTTTGTGAAATAATATTTATGAATGCAATTTTTATGCTTCATACCTCATTATAAACATCAATAAAAATAACTTCTAAGCCATATTTATTTTCGAGGATTTTTCCTATATTTTTAATTCCAAAAATCTCTGTAGCGTAATGTCCTGCATTTATAAAGTTGATTCCCATCTCTGAAGCTATATTTCTAGTTTGCTCTTTAACCTCCCCCGTGATAAAAGTATCTATCTTACCTTCAAGTTTCTCCATAAAAGAGGCGGCGCCTCCAGAGCAAATTCCAACTGTTTTTACATACTCTTTATTCTTATATAACTGTAAAGGCTGCGTTCCAAAAATTTCTTTTAGTTTTTTCTGGAACTCTTCAAATTTGATCGGGATTTCATATTCCCCAATAAATCCTACATATATCTTTTCTTTAATTTTTAAATTTAAGGATTTTAGTATACTTATATTGTTTCCATACTTTTCATGACCATCCAGAGGAAGATGATAAGCCATCAAAGTTATATCACTTTTTATAACTTTTTCTACCCTTCTTTTCATATATCCCGTCAGTTGAAAAAAGTCTTTACCAAAAATTCCATGATGAACTAAAATAAGATCGCAGTTTTCATTAATTGCACTACTCACAAATTCGTCGTTAAATGAAACACCACAACCTATTTTTTTGGCTACATGCTTACCTTCTATCTGAATTCCATTATGACAAAAATCGTCATAATTCCACGGCTCTAATATAGAATTCAAAAAATTTTCTAATTCAAAAATGTTTATACTCATCATCTTTTGTATTTTGTTATTTTCCTCAAAAAATCCTTACGATTTTCAATATCTTCTTGTTTCTCTACACCCAGAGGTTTAAAGCCATCTATAACACCTAAAATCCCTCTTCCTTGTTCGCTTTCGGCAACAACCACTTGAACAGGATTTGCCGTAGCTGTAAAAATACCTACAACTTCTTGAACATTTTGTAATTGATTTTTTATATTTATTGGATACCCGTTTTTCAATACAATAACAAAACAATGACCTGCTCCTATTTTTTGTGCATTTTCTATTGCAACATTGATTAGTTCTTCATCATTTCCGTCAAATCTTATAAGTCTTGGACCGGATGCCTCATTAAATGCAATTCCAAATTTCATAGAAGGATTGGTAGTTACAATAGCTTCATAGATATCTTCTACAGTTTTTATGAAATGGGTTTGACCAACGATTACATTTGCATCTTCTGGAATTGTTAATTGAACAAGTTCTAGTTTAAAGTCCATAATTTCCCTCCTATATTTCAACTTTTTTAATCATTTTAGAAACATTAAAATACTTGTTTTTCTGTTATTATGAGTTTCACTTTTTGTAAAAACCATTCATGCATCCTAAGATTTAACTCATTTACATTTTACTAATCTTCTCTTATTTTAGTAAGAAAACAGCACGAAAAATACCCATTTTTTCCACTTAAATTCATACTTCATTTTAAAAAGTCAAACCCTTTTAAATAAGTGGATCTAATATAAAATTATAGAGTGAACCTTTTCCTAACAATCTTATATCAACCAAATGGTTATTAAAAATAATCTCAAGCTCTCTTATATAACCCAACGATTTCTGCTTCTTCAATAATATGTCCTTGCATGGCTTTCAAGAGATCTTCCTTCTTTGTACTATCTGGTAAATCTAGCTTCGTATTTAATGCGTATATTTTAAAATGATAATGATGAACCCCATGACCAACTGGAGGACAAGGACCCATATAACCTATTTGATAAGCACTATTTTTGCCTTGTCTTAATGAGATAGGTGAATTAACAATATGTGTTTTAGGAATTGCTTCTGGAATCTCATCCACTACTTCAATATTCCATGCTACCCAATGAACAAATGTCCCTCTCGGAGCATCTGGATCATCCATTATTAATGCCAACGACTTAGTATTTTCCGGAATTTCTTCAATGACTAAAGGCGGATTTATGTCTCTTCCTTCACAAGAATACTTACTAGGAATGTAATCGTTGCTTTTAAAAGCCGGAGAAGAAATTTTAAGACTCATTTTTATCCCTCCTTTGACAAGTTCTAAAAAACATAATTTGTAATAAAAATACTTACACTTTTAATTATATCACAACTTAAATTAAAAAATATTGTATAAACGTTAAACAAATACTTATATGCTTATTTGTCCTATTTGTACTTTCGTTATAAAATTGATAAACCCATTTCCTTCAACTGTGCCAACATTATTAAAAAGTAGACAATATTAATTCATGACTATTTCTCAAAAACATCTAGATCTTTCTAAATTTTCAATCTCTGTAATATTTTCAATTACATAGTCACAGTTAATTGGTTTTTATCGATCTCTATTGTTAATAAATTCTAAAAATAGGTGGTTGTGAGATGTAATGAACGGGGATATTTGGAAATTTTTCTCTTATAATATTTGCAATATACTCCATTCCCGGTTTCTCACTTTCAGCATGACCCAAAACAATCAAAGCCTTTTGTCGACCTTGTTGAATCGCATCTCTAACATATTCTGGAGTTTCCCATTCTGGACCTTCTCCATAAATTAATAAATCTAGATTTTCTTTATGAAAAAGAGGTATAGCCATTTGACCTGTTCCTCTGTATCCAACTAATATACCCACACGACTACATTCCATCGATAAATCACCTACAAAACGTAAATACTGAACGTTCAAAATTTTTTTTACATATTCTATAACCTCAAGTAAAGTTTTTTTAGGAATATCTAGTACCGAGTAAGTCGTCTGCCTAATGACTTCGTAACTCTCCCAATTTAAACATTTTAGTAGTCCCACCATAATACTGTCTGGGTGTCGTCTGTGAATATTATCATGAAGTCTGAAAACCGCTAAGTTATTCGATTCAATTGTTTTAAGTTTATATTGAACCACGGGATCTGATTCAAGAAATCCCATATTACTAATATGGCTATAAAAAATCCCCTCATGCGAGATTATAAAATTTACACCAAGTTCAATGGACTTTTCGATTACTTCTTGGGTAGCTAAAAAAGTCACAGTAATTCCTTTTACAAAGGTCCTTGGATCTCCAAATTCTAGTTTATCAACAGTTTCTTTCTCGATCACTTCAGAAATAACTATTGAATTTATTACATCTTGAACTGTAACTTTCATCTTTAATCACCTTTCTATCTATTTACAATTTTTCAAAAAATGAGTAATGAATGTGATTTAGCAATAAGAAGCTAAAAATAGTGGAAGAATTCATTAATATGGGAAAAGAGGCAAATTGTCTGAAGATTGAAACGTTTACTTTTATTCAATAGGTTTGAACCTTGCTGTGAAGAATCTTAATAATGGCGGTTCGTAGACAAATTCTAATCCTTTAATAGAATCTCGCCTACTGTATAATCTAATAATGGAATCTGCAACGACATCCATGTGTGAATAAGTATAAACTCTTCTTGGAATTGTTAACCTAACCGTTTCCAATTTAGGATAACGATTTCTACCATTTTCATCTCTACCTGCTGATACAATTCCTCTTTCCATTGATCTAACACCTGAATCTAAATAAATTTCTGCAGCTAAAGCTTGTGCAGGAAGTTCATCTTGTAATAAATGAGGTAAAAATCTTTTAGCATCCAAAAAAACTGCATGACCTCCAATTGGTTTTATAATTGGAATACCTGCTTTGTCTAACTTGTCACCTAAGTACCTTACTTGTTTGATTCTGTGCTCGATATAATGAAAATCCAAAGATTCATATATTCCTGTAGCCATAGCTTCCATGTCCCTACCAGCCATACCCCCATAAGTAGGCATTCCTTCATAAACAACTACTAAAGAAGTGGCCTTTTCATATAAACTTTGATCTCTCAAAGCCAAAAAACCTCCGATATTCACTAAACAATCCTTTTTCCCACTCATTGTACAACCATCTGCATAACTCATCATTTCTTTTAAGATTTCAGCTATGCTTTTATCACCATAGCCAGGCTCTTGTTCCTTTATAAAATATGCATTTTCTACGCATCTAGTAGCATCAAACATCACCTTTATACCATTTTTTTGAGATATTTCTTTAACTTTTCTTAGATTTTCCATGCTAACGGGCTGACCTCCAGCCATGTTAACAGTAACTCCAACGCAAATATAAGGAATTTTCTCTGCTCCAACTTCATCAATTAAATTTTGGTACTTTTTTAAATCAACATTACCTTTAAAAGGTATATCAATCTCAGGTTGGTGTGCTTCATCTATAATTACATCCACAAATTTGCCACCGTTTAATTCAATATGTGTTCTCGTGGTGGTAAAATACATATTTCCAGGAATATAATCACCTTGTTTTATCATAATTTGGGACAAAATATTTTCTGCACCTCTACCTTGATGAGTAGGTACAACATATTCAAAACCATACACGTCCTGAACAGCATCTCGAAGATGGTACCAATTCTCACTTCCTCCATATGCTTCATCACCGATCATCATAGAAGCCCACTGATGATCGCTCATTGCTGAAGTCCCACTATCAGTTAATAAATCAATATACACCTTTTTGGAAGGAATCAAAAAGGTATTATACCCTGCTTCTTCAAGTACTTTTGCTCTTTCCTCTTCAGTTGTCATTTTTATTATTTCAACCGTTTTGATCTTAAAAGGTTCAGGTGGATACCCCATGTAAAAACGCCTCCTCTTCTAATTTAATATCTATCTAGCTATTGCCTCAATTTCAATCAAGGCATCTTTAGGTAATCGGCTAACCTCTATGCACGATCTCGCAGGCGGAATTTCCTTGAAAAAACCACCATATATTTCATTAACTTCATTAAAATAATTCAAATCTTTTAAAAAAATTGTTGTTTTCACGACATTACTTGTTTCTAAACTTGCAGCCTCTAAAATAGCCACTAAATTATTCATTACTTGCAATGTTTGACTTCTAATCTCCATTTCTACCATCTGACCACTTTTTGGATCTATGGGTAGTAATCCGGAAATAAATAAAAAACCTTCAACTCTTACCGCCTGAGAGTAAGGTCCTATCGCTTTGGGAGCTTTTAAAGTATTGATCCGTTCTTTCAATCATTTTCACCTCCTGTTTCACGTAAGTTTTTTTCACAAACACTACTTACAACACAACAAAATTTGATTTTAGATTAAAAAACTTGCTTTCAAAAACCTTTTAAATTTCTAATAAGCAGAAATTCTTTTATTTTCCATTTTTAACAAACTTGCTTAGTTTTTTGTCTTTAGAAGTTTTTACAGGGAATATTCCTTTATTTACAGTTCTTACCTCCGCTATTGAATAAAAAGCATTCGGGTTAAAATCATTTACTATTTGTATGATTTTATCAAGATCTTTTCTTCTCACAACACTATAAATAACTTTAACAGGCCCTCGAGCTCCTTCCGCATCAATACTTGTTACTCCAAAATCATTATCCCTTAGATATTTTACTAATTGCTCAGCATCTTTATTAGTTATGATCTGTAACAAGTTAACTCCCAAAGCAATTTTCTCATCTAAATATGCACCAAAATAATTACCACATGCAAAACCAAGCGCATATGCTATTGCGTACAAAGGCTTATCCAAGTTACTCATTACTTGAGATATAGCAACTAACCAAATACTAACTTCAAAAAAGCCCATAACAGAAGACCATAACTTATACCCTTTTGATACAAATATTATTCTCAGAGTCATCAAAGTAACATCAGTTAGTCTCAATAAAAAAATCAGAAGAGGCAAAACTAAATAATTAAAAATTGCAGAATCCATCCATGACGCCATAATGATGCTCCTTTCAATTTTCGTTTTTTAATATGTTTTTGTTGCAAAAAGAGCCTAAAATATCAGAAATTATATTAAAAAAATCTTACCTTGAAAATTATTTCATCTTTTCTATAATATCAAGTATTTATTAAAAAATCAATAGTTTAACTATAACAATTCAATTGCTTGATATGTTATAATAAAAGGAATTAGAATCAATTTTTTGTAAAAATATTATTCACACTCTAAAAATTAAAATAATTTCAACAAAAATTAAAATTTATGTTTTAGTATCTTCTCTACTACTTTAAAAGTTATTAAACGAGGAGGAATTCTGATTGAAAAAATTCTGTTTTCTTACAATCATTTTATTGATTTTTTCTCTAGGATTTTCGCTAAAACTAGATAAATATTTTGTAAATGTTGATTTAGTAAATTACGATGAAAAAACTGTTTCTTTCTACTTTACTAATGATAAAAATTATCAGGAAATTATCCAAATAAAAAATCTTACTAAAAATGAATTTTTAGAAGTCAAATATCCTCAAGAAATAATTTTAAAACCTAACGAAACCCAGAAAGTAGATTTTGTTCTATCTCAAATTGAAAAAAATGTTGGATCCTATTTCATTTTTTTCGAAGTATCAGTTAAAAGTAATTTTATTAGCCAAAAAAAATTTCTTAATTCCCCAATTTTATTGAGGATTAATTTTATTCCAAGTTTTGACTATCATCCCATTGTGGAAATATATAGTGGTGATTTATATATTTCAAAGGACAAATTAGGAACAATTTTTCCATTAAGAATAGTAAACGAGAGTAATCTTATTTTAGAAATTTCAGGAAAATTTAAATTGACTTCTAAGGATTACAGTGATTTCACAATAGAAAAATTTTTATTTGATGGCAATTCGTCAACGATTCTTTCTCAATCCCAACAAACATTTGAAATTTATATTGATCAATATCTTAAACCAGGAAAATATCAAATGCGCTGGGAATTCTATTACGGATATAAAAATTACTTACAAGAAAAATACGTTTTAGAAAAAGAATTCACTGTACCAGAATCTTTATATTTCGACAGGAAAATTATCAATTTTAAGTTAGACAATGATAAAATATACATTCCTATACCTAAAGAAATGAGTCCACGAGAATATATAACTACCCCCCAGGAAGAAACCTTAACTATTTTAAATAACGATTTTCTCGATGCTAATTTAACTATAGATTTTATCGAAGTAAGTTCTGAAATTCCTTCTAACAGACGTATAAATCCTAAATACATAAATGAAACCCCTTCAAAAATTTCAATAAAACCTTATGATAAAGGAACAATATACGTAGTTGCGGATTATCGTAGAGGAAATCTACAAAAACTAGAAGGAGAATTGTTTGGGACTCTTCAATTTATCTCAGAAGTATATTCTCAAGAAAGCGTTTTTTATAATAAACTTATGATTCCTATAATTTTAGATTTTGGCGGTAACAAGTACGAAGTTAAGAGTAATATTAAATTAGTTAAGGTATTACCTATTGACAAATTCTATAGCAAGGTAAATTTTGATATTGAGATAAATAATTCTGGAAATTCCAGTGTATTTTACAACATAAAAATTAAAAAATTAAATCGGAAAACAGGTAGAAGTATTGGTGAAGAAATCACAATTTCAGCTGAAAAATCTATTTCCCCAGAACAAATGATTACATTAAATAGCGAGGTTATTGTGGAATTAGGGGTTGATACTATTTTAATTAATATAGATTATTATGGAATAAATGAACAGGAAAAGATAATATTAACGCACAATCATTCAATAAAATTATAATTAGGAGATGAAAATGCAAAAAACTTCTTTTCTAACAATTATCTACTTTATTTGCTTTTTAACAGTATTTTCAAACATTAATGTTTCTTTAATCGATACTCCTTTAGAAAACGCACTGAAAATATTAGAAGAAGCTAGCGGTTCAATAATTTTAACTTCCCCAGATATCAAAGGTACTAAAAATGTTACAATAAATACGGTGAACTTAGAAAATGCTTTAGATATTTTACTATATTCAACAAACTATGAATATAAGAAAATTTCAGAAGATTTTTACTTGGTAGGAAACTTTAATATAAAAATACAAAATATGCAGAAAGAACTCTCACAAATAGAATTTCAAAATTTAGATTTGAAAAAAATATCTAACTTATTAATTCTCTTATCTGAAAAGATTTTTGTAATACAAAATTCAAATCTTATTTTATTAAATAAAAATGACCAAATGTATATTTCATTAAAAGAACTCTTTGAATTTCTAGAAGCCTATGCTGGAAAAAATAACTCAGTTATCATCTTTTCCATAAATGAAATTTCCGAAAACGTGTATCAATTTCTTAAAAACAATGAAAATGAAAAAGAGGAAAATAAAAATGTTTTTTTAATAAAAAATAAAAGTTCTATAATTTTTCTAGAAAATAACTTCGAATTTTTAACAAGAATAAAAGAAGTAAATTATTTTGAAATAACTGAACCTTTTTCATTAGAAAAAGAATTATATACTTTTTCTAATTCAGATAATATTACTCTTGGTGTCTGCGAAAATGAATTAACAGTAAAGTATGGCACAATGAAAGATAATGATAGCATGAACTTGAATAGCGGTGAAAATGGCTATTTAGTTATTGAGAACGAAGATAAACATTATATAATTGTGCTATCTTATTTAAATTTAAATAATTTAGATATAAAAAGAAATGACGAAATTAAACCTGCCTCTAAAACTTCTTTTAATACAGAAATAGGTTACCAATTTTCTACGAATAATTTAGTATATTCATCTGGAATAAAATTTGGAAAAAATTACATTAAGATATCGTCTGATTTAAAGAATCTTTTTGATTTTTCAATAAGTGCGAATCTAGTAAAAAATGTGAGTTTAGGGGTTCAATTTATGAAAAATCTTAAGGAATCGAACGTTGAAGAACCAAACGTGACTGTTTTTATAAGTGACTTACAAGAATTTGAACAATTCTCTCTCTATGGCAAATTAGGATTGGGAGGAACTATAAAGTTTCACAATTTAATAACGAATAGCATTGATTTTATGTATTATGATTTACTTATATTAAACGAGATTTTTGGTAACAATAAAGACATTCATAAAATCATTTTTGCTCCAGGTGCCGGATTAAAGGTTTCTAAAAATGATAAACTAAACCCCTATTTCAATTTTGGAGCTCAATATTCCCATAAGTTACAAAAACTAAATATCACTGTCACTTATTTATATCAAATGAAATCTCACAAAGTCATTTGTACTTTCGAATTATAGTTAAGAAAATATATAGAATGATCACTTGTGAGCTGTACAGATTCTAATCTTTTCTAAATTGATCTAGGTTAAGAGTTCAAAGTTTTAAATCTTGTTCTTTGAAATATTGAATACAAGAGAAATTTAAACGGAAAGATTCTTAACCATTCATAACCATTTAATTTATAGAAATGATTGTTAATTGAAAGTTCTATAATTTCTAAAGTATTTATAATTTTAAAAAATAATTTAGAACGGAAAGGAGTTTTAACATATGTGTAAAATATTGGTTGTTGAAGATGATAAATCAATATCAAGGTTATTGGAATTAGAACTTACTCACGCAGGTTATAAAGTTAAAATTGCAAAAGATGGTGAAGAGGCTTTAGAATTTTATGAAAATTTTAAGCCACATATTATATTATTAGATATCATGCTACCTAAGCTTGATGGCTTTGAAGTGGCCGAAGCTATAAGGGGATACGATCCAGATGTCGGTATAATTATGTTGACTGCACGAGGTGAACTTGAAAACAAGATCGAGGGGCTAAAAAATGCGGATGATTATGTGGTTAAACCTTTCGAAATCGAAGAAATCTTAGCAAGAATAGAATCACTCCTCAGACGAATGGGTAAAATTTCTGATTATATAAAAGTTGGAGACATAGAGATCTATCCACAAAAGATGTTAGTGTTAGTTAAAGGCGAAGAAATTCACCTAAGTCTTACTGAGTTTAATATATTAAAACTTTTAGCGATTAATAAAAACCTTGTTATATCTAAAGAAAAAATCATGGAGGAAGTATGGGGATACTATGACGAGGAAAGTAATAATCTTGTAGAAGTCTACATAAACTACCTTAGAAAGAAAATCAAAAATTCATCACAAAATATTGAAACGATAAGAGGTGTTGGCTACGTTATCAGGGAGAAAAAAACCGAAACCTAGCGCAGTTTTCAAGCAAACTATTGTCTTTACTATGGTAACTATGGCTATAGTTTTTGCTATGATAATTATTATAAGAATATTTTTCGTGCAATTTACTATAAGAACATATAGTGATTTATATGCATCTGAACTAAATATTGCCGATACTAAGAAAGGAAAAGGCCCCGAAACCCAAGATACATTGAACTTACTTTACCAAATAATGCAAGATTCAAATGTGATAAGAAGAAGCCTTATATCCAATAAAATTGTTATACTTGATGGAGTTTTGATATCAGATCCGTATGGTTTAATAAAAGAAAAATTTAGAATTCCATACTTACCTTATCTATATGAATATCAAGGATTATATTATCTTTTTATAGGAGTACCAATATTCGAAACCTCTTTTTTAATTATAGGTAATCCATCTTTAGAAATCACAGCGCTTTTAAAAAGTTTTAATAAGATTACGACTTTCATCCTAATTTCTGGCTTCTTTCTCTCTCTTATTGTTTCATATTTTTTGGCAAAAAATACTCTTAAACCAGTCCTTAAGATATCTGATCAAATTTCTAAAATCGATATTGACAACATAAATCAAAGGATTCCTGAGCAAAAGTCAAAAGAATTCGATATTTTTGCTAATAAATTAAATTCTATGCTAAATAGAATACAACAAGCTTTTGAACTTCAAAACCAATTTGTTTCGGATGTTTCGCATGAACTAAGAACTCCTTTAACCTCTATTAATGGTTATGTAAAAATGCTTAAAAGATGGGGAAAAAGTGATCCAAAAGTTATGGAAGAATCATTGGAAAGTATCGAATCATCAAGCGAATATTTAAGAGACTTGGTAGAAAAACTACTTCTTTTAACAAAAACCGATTATCAAATAGAAAAAGAAGTAGTAAGTGTCTCTCAAGTTATTGACGATATTCTTGACTTTTTCAAACTGCCTCTTCAAGAATTTACGGTACAAATAAAGGGAGAAGACTTCAAAGTAAATACTTCCAAAGAATATTTATCTATTATATTAAAAGTTCTTATGGAAAACGCCATAAAATATTCTACAGATAACAAAAAAATAGATATCGAATTTAATCCTTTTCAAAAAAAATTAAGCATTAAAGATTATGGAATTGGAATAGATAAAGAAAATTTAAAAAATATCTTTGAACGCTTCTATAAAGTTGATTCTTCGAGATCTCAGAAAGGTCATGGCTTGGGACTTTCTATTGCTAAAAAATTGGCCGATGCTCTTAATATAAAAATAACAGTTGAATCAGAAATAAATAAAGGGACCAAATTCACCTTACATTTTCAATAAAAGAAAGTTTTAGTTTGTCCTAATTTAAAAGAACAACAGAACGAAGTTTTCTTTGTACATAATAAACGTTAAAATTTCAGTTGTAGAGTCACTCTACACGAAGGTATCTACAATTTAAAATTTAACTGCCCAGCTTGAACTGCTCTACAAATAAAATACTTTAAGTTTTGAATTTAAAGTGGCAATAGGGGGAAGTCCCTTCCTATCTAGGCCGGTACAAGTACCTAATATGTTAAAAATTAGCAACTTACAATAATTGAAACAAGAAATTTTTAGAATTTTCAAATCATCCATAACGGAATAAAAGGAGGAAACTCGAAAATTGATTTATTTTGACAATAATTCGACTACACCCGTAAATAAAGAAGCAGCAGAAGTTATATTAAAATATATGACAGAACTTTATGCTAATCCTAATTCAATACACTCTTTTGGGGTAAAAGTCGAACAAGATTTGGAAGAAGCTAGAAAAAATATTTCAGAAATACTTCAAGTATTACCCTCAGAAATATTTTTTACCTCTTGCGCTACTGAATCGATAAACACCATAATAAGAGGTGTAACAAGGGCAAATAAAAATAAAGGTAGAAAAATTATAACATCTTCAATAGAGCATTCTGCAGTCATTAATACTTTAAAAGATCTTGAAAGAAATGGAATTGAAGTAATTTATATAAATGTTGATAAAAATGGAGTGATAGATCTTAAAGAACTTGCTGATTCAATCACTGAAGATACGATTTTAGTTAGCTTAATGGTTGCAAACAATGAAATTGGCACAATAGAACCAGTTGATGAGGTATATAAACTAATAAAGAAAAAAAACGATGAGACTTACTTTCATATAGACGCAGTTCAGGCACTGGGGAAAATATCTTTTGACTTGGGAAAATACAAATGTGATTTTGCTTCTTTTTCAGCCCATAAATTTCATGGTCCAAAAGGAGTTGGAATATTATATAAAAAGCGAGGTACAAGAATGTACCCGTTAATTACTGGAGGTACACAAGAAAAAGGTATGAGAGCAGGAACTCAAAATGTTGCTGGAATAATTGGAACTTCTTTAGCTTTACAAAAAGCTGTTGAACACTTAAAATATATGAAATCTGAAATTAAACAAATTAGAGATTATCTGGCTTACAATTTAAAAGAGATGGGAGCACAAATCTTAACGCCACTTGATAATTCTATACCTAATACGCTTGGATTTTTCTTTCCCAATATACGAGGAGATATAATAGTCAACGGACTTTCTGAAGCGGGGATCTATGTATCTACTACCTCCGCATGTGCAAGTAAAATTAGTTCAGAGAGTAGAATAATGAAAAGTTTGGGATACGATGATACAAATGCTAAAGGATTAGTAAGAATTAGCTTATCTTATCTGAATAATCTTAATGAAGCAGAAATATTTATAAATAAGTTAAAAAATATTCTTAACTTTTTGAATTATTGAAATTTTAATGTATAATATTAGCAAAGGGGGTTAAAAAATGCGAAGTATGACTGGTTATGGTAGAATAAACAAGAATATTGGAGATTATGGTTATAATTTGGAAATTAAATCTCTTAATTCTAAAACGTTAAATTTAAATGTAATAATTCCTCCCCTTTTTTCTCCTATAGAAATAAATATTCAAAATTTTATAAAAAAGTATTTTCAACGCGGGAGAATTAACGTTTATGTCGACATAAAATTTCTCAAAAGTGATGATGTTATTGATATAGACTTAGGATTAGCAAAAGCTTATTATAACGCACTTAATATTCTAGCAAACGAACTACATTTATCTGGTGAAGTAAACTTAGAAATATTGCTCAAATTCAAAGATATAATAAAAGTTTCTTTAACAGACGAAAAGATATCTCAGATTTGGGATGGTCTAGAAAAAGTTTTGGAAGAAGTTATAGATTTAGTTATAAGATTCCAAGAAGAAGAAGGTAAAGATTTAGAAAAAGTTATTAAAGATTACTTAGAAGAAATGAAAAATGTTGTTGAAGAAATAAGTAAATATGCAGACAAAATGAAAGAGACTTATAGAGAACATATAAACAATAATTTGAGTAGTTTATTAAGTGATCTAAGTAATATAGACGAAAAAAGAATGGAAATGGAAATTACTTTACTTGCCGAGAGATCTGATATAACTGAAGAAATAGATAGACTTACCAGTCATATAAAAAGATTCAAAAATCTTTTAGAAACCGACGAAACTTCCATTGGTCAAGAATTAGATTTTATTTGTCAAGAAATGCACCGAGAATTCAATACCATCGCTTCCAAATCAAAACTTTTAGAGATTACTAATCTTTCTTTAGAAGGAAGATCTTTAGTAAATAAAATCAGAGAACAGGTTCAAAATATTCATTAATTATCCATAACGGAAACGTGTATAAAATATATAATAAACATTTATAGGGTTGAAAACTTGTTTAATTTGATAATAATTTTGATTTTTTATTTTTTGATATGGGAGGTGCTCTCTATGTATGGATTAATTAATATTGGATTTGGAAACGTGGTAGTTGGAGACAGAGTGATAGCTATAGTAAATCCAAGTTCACAACCTTTAAAAAGATTAAAAGATATAGCTGATCAACAAGGTAAACTACTGGAAGTTAATCACGGAAGAAAAACACGAGCATACATCGTTACTGATTCAGGACATGTTATCGCTAGCGCCATTCAACCAGAAACAATTACTAACCGTTTTCTTCAAAATTTCTACGAAATAGAAAAAGTACTAGATAAAATTAGAAAGGAAAATTTTTAAAAAATGGATGGACTGCTCTACGTTATTAGTGGACCTTCTGGAGTTGGAAAATCAACTCTAATAAAAAATGCATTAAAAAAAGTGAATGGATTTATTTTTTCGGTTTCCTACACAACTCGTAAAAAAAGAAATGGAGAAATAGAAGGAGTAGATTACTTTTTTGTCGACGAAAAAACCTTTTTTGAAATGAAAGAGAAAGGCGAGTTCCTTGAATGGGCTAAAGTTCATGATAACTACTATGCTACTTCAAAAAGTTTTGTTGAAGAAAAATTAAAAGAGTGCAGAGGATTGGTCCTTGATGTGGATGTACAAGGCGCTTTGAATATTAAAAAGATTTATAAAAATGGTGTTTATATTTTCATAAGGCCCCCTTCTGTAAAAGATTTAGAAGAAAGGTTAAAAAATAGAGGAACCGAGACTACAGAAGTTATGCAAATAAGACTAAATAACGCCAAATGGGAAATGTCTCAAATTGATAATTTTAACTATATTGTAGTTAACCACGAAATAGATGAATCCTCACAGCAACTTACTTCAATTTGGGTAGCTGAACAGTTAAAAAAAGAAAGGTACAATGAAGTAAATTCTAATTTTTTTTTCTTTAAAAAACTAGAGCCAGAAGGAGTGAAAGCAAATGGACTTAGAAATTAATTACGATAAAATATTAGATACTGTAAAATTAAAATTTGCAGTTCCTGTTATAGTAGCAAAACGTGCAGAAACTTTAAAAAATATCGATCAACTGAAAGGCGTTTCACAAAAAAAAGATTATGTTGCTATAGCTTTAAAAGAATTAGAAGAAGGAAAAATTGTTCTTAAAAGGTAAAATCTGGTAAATTTTTATAGGGGGCTTTGCCCCCTATATATATTGAACACACTAAAAATTTAGCAGATAGTGAAAATTACATCAAATGATGTTTTTTAATATTATTTTAAAACATATATATGTTTTTTAAATATCTAAGCGGTTATTAAACTACATTAGGAGGAGAAAAATGGTAGATCTTAAGTTTATACGAGAAAATCCCGAAATTGTTAAAGAAGCTCTGAAAAAAAGAAACACAGAAGATGACTTAATAGATGAGATATTAAATCTTGATGAACAAAGAAGAGCGTTTTTAAAAGAGGTTGAAAATCTAAGAGCAGAAAGAAATAAAAACTCAAACCTCGTCGCAAGATTAAAAGCAGAAAAAAGGTTTGCTGAAGCTGACAGTTTAATAGAACAAGGTAAAGAAATATCCGAAAAAATTAAGAATTTAGAATCAGAATTGAAGCAAATCGAGGAAAAGTTAAACAACAAATTACTCTATGTACCAAACATTCCGGATGATACTGTTCCCTATGGCAAAGATGAAAATGATAATGTTGAAATAAGAAGATGGGGCACACCAAGAACATTTGATTTTGAACCAAAGGCTCACTGGGAACTAGGTCCAGAATTAGATTTGCTGGATTTCGATAGAGGGGCTAAATTAAGCGGCTCAAGATTCACAGTTTTAAAAGGAGATATAGCCTTGTTGGAATTGGCATTAATAAATTTTATGGTAGATTTACATACCAAAGAACATGGATATAGATTCATTATGCCACCTCATTTGGTTACAAAGGAAACAATAACTGCTACTGGTCAACTTCCAAAATTTGAAGAAGACTTGTACAAAACTACTGTTGACGAATTATACTTAATATCAACAGCTGAAGTTCCTCTGGGTGGAATGCACAGGAACGAGGTTCTTGAATTAAAAAACTTGCCTCTTAAATATGTTTCATACACACCTTGTTATAGAAGAGAGGCTGGTAGTTACGGTAAAGATGTGAGAGGCATGATAAGGCAACATCAATTTGATAAAGTCGAATTATTTTGGTACACAACACCAGAAGAATCAAATGAAGCTTTAGAAACATTAACAGCACATGCTGAAAAAGTCTTGCAACTACTAGAATTACCGTATAGAGTTATAATTTTATGCAGTGGAGATTTAGGTTTTGCGGCTGCTAAAACTTTCGATATTGAAGTATGGCTTCCAAGTTATAACAATTACAAAGAAATTTCTTCCTGCTCCACTACAAAGGATTTTCAAGCTAGAAGAGGGAATGTCAGATATAAAACAAAAGAAAACAAACTAGAATTCGTACATACACTTAATGGTTCAGGCCTTGCAGTAGGAAGAACACTAGTGGCAATTATGGAAAATTATCAAACCGCTGATGGAAAGATAAAAATTCCGGAAAAACTAATTCCCTATATGGGAAAAAAGTATATAGGTTAAAACTGTTATGCCAAATGTTTTTTATGGTAAGAAAAGCAATTCTAAAATTATCTTAGATAAAAAAGAAACTTCACATTTAAAAGTTATTAGAAAAGCTCCCGGTGAAGAGATAAAAGTTATCACGGGAGATGGTTATATATATAATGCAACAATAGAGAGTATTGGGAAAAAAGAAACTATTTTATCAATTAAAGATAAAATTCTATCGAAGGAAAATTACGTGCCTTACCTATCAGTTTATTTTGGAATGAGTAGATGGGATAGAACACAGGTTCTTTTGGAGAAGATGGTAGAACTTAGAGTAAACGAATTTAATGTTTATTTCGCAGAGAAAAGTGAAATTAAGTACACAAATTTGGAAAAATTTCAAAAAACTATAATTGAAGCGTCTAAACAATCAGTTTACGCATCAATCCCAAAAATAGAGCTAATCAATTTCGAAGACCTACCTAAAGAAGACTCTCTCGTATTAGATTTTATAGATAACAAAATGACTCTTAGAGATTTCATGAAGATTAGAGCTAGAAATATTCCAATAAATATTATAGTAGGACCTGATTTTGGATTCTCAAAGCGAGAAAAAGATTTTTTTGTGGAAAATAAATTTGAGATAATAAATTTGGGATCAACCATTCTAAGATTTGAAACGGCAGCAATTTATACTGTTGGTGCTATTAACTATGAATTTAATAGATTATATCAAATTTAATAACAGGGGAGATTGCTATGGAAGAATGGGTAAAAACTACCCTAATTTACTTGATAAAAATAGGAATAAGTGTCCTGATAATTGTATTGGCAAAATATTTGGCGAAGCTAATTTACAAGATTATCCTTTCAACTGCTGAAAAAAGAGGCAAAGTAGCTATTACATACAAGAGGTCTCTTATGACTATGATAAACATTGCAATGTACACTTTAGCTGCTTTTATCATAATCTCTGTAATCTTCACTAACCTTAGTGCCTTTTTAGCAGGACTTGGAATAGGTGGAGTTATCATAGCTTTTGCAGTTCAAGAGCCTTTAGGTAACCTGATTTGCGGATTTTTAATTATGCTAAACCATTTGGTAGTTGATGGTGAAGCAGTAGAAATCGACGGTATTGGAGGAACTGTTCAAGAAATAGATGTGAACCATGTTATTTTAAAAACCTTTGACGGAAAGTTAATACATTTTCCCAGTAAAGAAGTGTGGACAAATAAAATTATACACTACTGGCCAGAAGATATAAGAAGAAACGAAATAAAAGTTAGAGTCTCCTATTTGCATGATATAAATTTAATAGCTAAAGTTTTAAATGAAGCCGTTAATTCATCAGAACTTGTTTATATAGACGATAGTCATAAACCAGCAGTAGTATTTGACAGTTACGGTGATTCTTCTATGAATTTTGTTGTTAGATTTTGGGTAAAACGTGAAAATTTTATAAACTCATCATTGAATGTAGCTGAAAAAATCAAACAAAAATTTCTTGAATATAATCTTGAAATACCCTACAATCAGATAGACTTACACGTTAAAGATGTAAACCCTAAGCTTCTTCAACATAAAGAAAGAGATTAAATATTAACGAACATCAAAAGGCGGACTAGTCCGCCTTTTTATTTAATATTTACTATTTTTCTATTATTCCAGTAAAATATACATATAAACATATAAAGTAAAAATTAAAATTTTAGGAATATCGATCACTTTAAAAGAACAATAAGAGTGCAGGGAGGATTTTAAATGGCCAAAAATGAAGAAAAAAAGGGCAAAGGTAAAAAAATACTCATTTTTATACTTATAGCTTGTGTTATAGCTTTCTTTTTATTGGGTTGTGGATATATTTATTTTGAATATTCAAGACTTTCATATCTAAATTTGAACTTTCAGAACAGCTGGAGGAGTTACATTGCATATCTAACAGATCATATTCCTGGCTTAGACAAATTATCAAAATATGAATATTTAGAGATTTCGGACCCTTTCTATATGGAAAAAGAAATTTTAGAAATAAGATTAAAGGCAATTAAAGACGAAAGTCAACGTTTAGAAGAACAAAAACATGAACTACAAAAAATTTTAGATCAAATTTCACAAGAAAATGAAAGGTTAGTTAAACAGAGAGAAGAATTAGAACGTCTTAACAAAGAATACAATGAAAAACTGACTCAATTTACCGACTATAACAAAAGAATTGCAACCTTAGGTAGCTGGCTAGCGAAATCTACACCTGCGCAGATAGCCTCTGCTTTAGTGAGGGAGGAAGTGAGCGTTGATTTACTCGTAGATACAATGTTGACTTTAGAACCTAAATCGGCAGCCGAAATTATTCAGGCCATTGCAGCAATCAATCCTCAAAAAGCTGCCGAAATTATTGCAAAAATGGGGGAAAAGAAAACCAATGGAAACAAATAGCATAGGAGCCAAAAATCTTTTTAATATAATGTCGATATCAAAGGTTAAAACCAATCAACAAGTCCAACAAACAAGCAATCATAACTCTTCTATTGTTTCTTTTCAAAAGGAATTAAAGAATATTTTAATTCCTAAAAATACTTTAAATCCACAAAAACAAATTGAAAACAAATATAAAAATAATCACTTAGAAAAATTAATGCAAAAGTCTGAAATATTCTGTTATTTAAATATCCTCTTAAGTTTTACCGATCCTAAAATAAATCTAGAAACTATTGAAGGAACTACTTATCTTAAAATATTTAACAAAGGTGACAATAAAACAATTACTTTTAATGTAAAAGAATTGATAAACTATTTAAATAAATATGTTGACCAAAAAAAAATCTCAAATACTTCTAACGACAAAACTTCATTCGTTACAGTAAAAGAAGCTTTAAAAATACTTTCTAATATAGAAAATACCAAAGGATTATCAAAGAAAGATACTCAAATTCTATTAAACGCTATTGATATAACAACAAAGCATCATTTAAATGAGATTCAAGAAAGTATAACTAACATAGGAACTATATTACATGAAAATGAGGAATATTTTGAAAGTATTGGAATAAAAATCAATATCCTACCAGTAGAAACAATTAAAAAAGAAACTGTAAATCTCATAATTTTTCAAAAGGATGAAGAACTTATTATTACACCAATGGAAGAATTTTTAAGTAGCAAGATCATCGAACAACTAAATGATGGCAAATTATTAGCTGTTAGTATGAATCTAGTTACAAAACCTGAAGACGTTTCACCTACTATAACTTTTTTAAACAATTTTTCTGACACTATAGATACAGAGCTCAGTTTATTTTCTGACTTGGAATCCACTCAATTTGATGAAACCTTTGAAGTTAACAATATTATGAAAGACGTAGAAATCTCTCAGTTATTCTTATTTTTACCTAAAAAAGAGTTTAGCCAAGAAACTTTGAAAAAAAGTATTATAAATCACGTGCTCAATATAAATGTATTAGAAAAAACAGAAAAGGAATATAAAATAATCTCTAATGAATTTGAACCATATAAATCTATGGATAAAAAAACTTTAACAAATCAAAAAAATTATACGACAAATATTGTTGAAAAAGAAAAAAGCGCTTATTTTGATATACAAGAAAGTAGAAAAGTAAATTATATAGCAGAAAATAACTCTCAAACGAAAACTACTAAGACAAAGGACCATGAAATAATGGAAAACTCAAAAACCACTACTAGTGTTTCCAATCTCGGAACAGACAAAGTTGATAACATACACGAAAACACAATAAAACTCGAAAACAATCAAACAAAATACTACTCAGAAAATACGACCTATAATAATCACCTATCAGAAACACCTCCTTCAATAAAGTCTTATGATTTAAACGGTCATATAAAAGATATAATCGTTACAAAAAACACTGAAACATTTTTCAAAGAAAGTTTCTCGGTCAATGTTTCTCCTCCGAATCTTGGAAAAGTAGATATCCAAATTGTCAAAAATGGAGAAGCTATTACCATTAATCTTATCACTGAAAACGAAACTGCCAAATCAACAATCTCAAAAACAGTTCAGTCTTTAGTCGGAAATTTAAGGGACGAAGGTTACAATCCTGTTGATGTAAAGATAATTGTTCATCAAGAAGAAAATTACCTAGATTACCAAAATCAGAAAAATCAAGATCAACAACAAAATCAAGAAAAAAGATACAGACAAAATGAACAGCGCGATGAGACTTTGTACACATTTGAAGAATTTTTAAGGAGTGATTTAAATGTTTAACTCTGTATCAATGGACAATATTTACCTTAGCACTCTGCAAGCAAATAGAAACAGAGAAATAAAAAAAGAGTTAGATAAAGAAGCTTTCTTACATTTACTAGTTACCCAATTAAAAAATCAAGATCCAACAGAACCTCTAGACAACAAAGATTTGTTAATTCAATTATCTCAACTATCCTCTACTGAACAGATAATGAACATGAGTAATGCTGTTCAAGAAATGGTCAATTCGCAATTATCGTTGAATAAATTGCAGGCTGTCTCACTTCTTGGAAAAGAGGTAGTAGTAAATAGTAACGTTATTCAGTTAGAAAGTGGTATTGCAGAAACTATAAATTTCGGACTAGATTATGATTCCGAAGTATTAGTTGAAATATACGATGCAAAAGGTAGATTGGTTCATTCACAGAACTTAGGTGTGAAAAAAGCGGGTTTAAATTCATTTGTATGGAATGGAAGAGACAATAACGGAACCTTGCTTGCAGACGGCGATTATATGTGTGGTGTATATATCATTAGAAATGGGGAGAAGATCTTAACCACTGGAATTAAAAGTGGAAAAGTTGAAGCTGTCAAATTCTTTGATAATGAACTATATCTGCTCATAGATGGCCGAATATACCCATTCTCGGCTATTAATGAAGTTAGTGTCTAAATACGTAATATTTTCGAAGTAGTCCTATGTACAAAAAAAGAACAGCAGTTTTATTTCTAATGTAAATAATTGGAAGATGGGAGGAATATAAAATGCTAAGATCGATGTATTCAGGCATAACAGGTTTAAGGAACTTTCAAGACCAACTTGATGTAGTAGCAAATAATATTGCAAACGTTAATACAATAGGATTTAAAGGTTCAAGAACCACCTTTCAATCTACACTCTTTCAAACTTTAGCAGCAGGAACCGCACCACAAGATCTTCTTGGGGGAATTAATCCAATGCAAATTGGGTTAGGTTCAAAAATTGCTTCAATAGATAAAATAATGACACAGGGTTCCCCAATGTCTACAGGAAAAGCTACCGATATGATGATACAAGGTGAAGGATTTTTTATACTTTCAGATGGTGTGGGACAATATTACACAAGAGCAGGTAATTTTACAAGAGACTACAATGGATTCTTTGTGGATCCAGCATCGGGTATGAAACTTCAAGGATGGACAGCAAGATTAACGCCAGACGGTCAAAGAATCGTTGATACTAATGATCCAATAGGCGATATACAAATATCCTCTGGACAAGTTATGCCCGCTAAACAAACCTCATTTGTTAGACTCGCCCACAACTTAAACGCAGGAGTCGGAATTCAAGATACAACAATAGTAATTAAAAGCACATTAGGTGATAGTATCCCAGTTAGATTTAGCTTTAAAAGAGACTTAAATAATCTAAATCAAAATGTTTATCTATGGGAAGCTAAGATACTAGACACAAACTACAATTTCTCAAACTTAACGAATAATACCACAAACGCTACTCTTACTTCAACTCAAACAATAAACGGAAAAGTTGAACTAGACGATTATGGAAAAGTAATTAATTGGGTGAATTTTGCAAATGATCAAACTCCACTTTCAGACACTAGAATTTCAATTTTTGATGTAAATGGAAATATTGTTGGAGAAACTGGACAGCCTGCAACAATAGAAACTAATGAAGCTGATGAAGCTAATGAAGCTGATGAAGCTGATGAAGCTAATGAAGCTAATGAAGCTAATGAAGCTAATGAAGCTGATGAAGCTGATGAAGCTAATGGAACTCCTGCTACCCTGAGTGGCAGTATAAAGCTTGTAGATGCTACCACCAACGAATCAGTATATTACGATCCTGAAGATATACAATTATCTTTTTCTGGTAACTCCTTCACAATCACATTGAAAGATTCACAGGGGGATCAGATTACTTTTACTTCAGCTTACGCTGGTACAGTTAGAAGTTTCAATCAATTACTTAGTGAAGGAATTATTTCTGGAAATTACAAATTAACAGGTTTAAGCTTAAAAGGCGTTGATGATAGTAATACTATAAGTAATGGTACTTTCGACCTTCGTTCCGTTCGCGATGTCATTCAGCCTCCTGTAGCAGGAGAGATTAAGTTTGTCGATATGAACAATCCTACAAACTTTTCAACAGCTGAATATATAAGTCCTAAAACTACAACTTCCACTGTAGTCTATGATTCTTTGGGAAATTCGTATAACGTTTATCTAAATTTCACAAAAATAAATGAAAACACTTGGTATTGGGAGGCAAAACTGGCTGATGGAACCCCGTTGTATAAAATTACAACTGATGAACAATTAGTAAATGAACCGGCTAATGGTGTAATAGCATTTGACGCTAATGGAAATTTAGCAGCGACTAATTGGTCTATAGTAGGAGGCAATATAGTACAATCTGGCGGCACTGCAGGTTTTTGGTTCGATCCAGGTGAACAAGGGGCTGCCCTAAATCCTGATGTTGATCCACCATCTGTTGCTGCAGCAGGACCCGTTACTGTGAGTGTTAACTTTCAAGCCTTAACTCAATTCGCATCTCCTCATTCTGTAACTGTAACAGAACAAGATGGAAACGCTCAAGGTACCCTTGAATCTTTCGCAATAAACACTAGTGGCGAAATTATAGGAATTTTTAGTAACGGATTAACAGCTCCTCTTGGTCAGGTAGCTTTAGCAACATTTAATAACCCTGAAGGTCTGTTAGAAGTAGGAAATTCAATGTATGCAATGAGTTCTAACAGTGGACTCCCACAAATAGGTGTTGTTGGTGTTGGAGGAAGGGGAAGCATTATTCCAGGTGCATTAGAAATGTCTAATGTAGATCTTGCAGAAGAATTTACCAATATGATTATTGCACAAAGGGGTTTTCAAGCAAATTCTAGAAGTATAACAACTGCCGATCAAATTTTAAATGAACTAGTTAATATAAAGAGATAATACCTTTGATGTACTTAAGAACAAATTTATTGTTAAATGAAAGATAACTTAATAACAATAATTTTAATTGAATGGTGATTTTTTTATGATAAAATTAACAAAGTTAAATGGTGATGAGTTTTATTTAAACTTTTACCAAATTGAAAAGATAGAATGTAGACCTGATACCACAATAACTATGATGAACGGCCATGTATACATAGTCAAAGAAACGATCGAAGAAGTTCTCGAAAAGGTGATACAATTTAATAAAAAGATATTTAAGGATAATTAAATTAAATAAATATTATAGTTAAGAGGTGGGGTTGTAGTGGATATCTCAACAATCATGGGTTTAGTGTTTGCTTTGTTTGCTATTGTCTTAGGGGTGGGAACTGAATTAGGTAAAATGATTGACATTCCCTCGTTTTTTATTACAGTAGTAGGTTCCTTAGGAGCTACATTTATAGCTCATCCTAGTTCAACATCTTTTAAAATATTTAACATCATTTTACAGTCATTTAAAAATCCCAAAATTGATAATATCGAGGCATTAAGAACCTTGTATTCTTTTTCAGAAAAGGCTCGGAGAGAAGGTATGATTTCACTAGAAGAAGACTTGCCTTCCGTTGAAAGTGATTTCTTAAGAGATGGGCTAAGGGCCGCGGTTGATGGAACCGACCCAGAGGAAATTAGAAAAATTTTGGAGATAAAAATGGATATGTACGAAGAAGAACAAGAAGAAAAAATAAGTGTTCTCGACACATGGGGAACGATGGCTCCAGCATTTGGTATGCTAGGAACCTTAATAGGATTGATACTATTGTTGGATACATTGACGGATCCTTCAACTATTGGACCGAGCATGTCAATAGCGCTTGTAACAACTTTTTACGGTTCTCTAATAGCAAATATCTTAGCCCTTCCTCCCGCTGAGAAATTAAAAAGAAGAACCAATAAAAACCTAAACCAAATGAGAATGATGCTAGAAGGCGTACTTTCAATTGTTCAAGGGGAAAACCCAAGATTAATGGAAGAAAAACTAAAGGCTTTTTTAAGTGCTGCTGAAAGGCAAGAATATGAAAGAAGTAAAGGTGAATCAATCTTCTAGTGAAATTTTTGAGGTGAAACAGTGGCTAGAAAGAAAAAAAGGTTTGAAAGACCCGAAGCAAAATGGATGACAACTTTCACTGATATGACAACATTGCTTTTGACAATGTTTATAGCTTTGTTTGGTATGTCAACAATTTCACCTGGAAAATTTCAACAAGCCGCAATGAGTTTACAAAGTGCTTTTGAAGGACAGCCTTTAGGTATTTTAGTAGGAGGTAAGAGTATTTCTGAAGAACCACTTATTACCTCACATCCAGGTGTAAAATCAGAACTACTAAAAATTGTTGAGGACGAAAAATACAAAGGAAAAATCACTATTGAGGAAACTGATAAAGGGACGATAATATCTATGAGAGATATCGCTTTTTTCAGGTCTGGCAGAGCTGAACTAACGGCTGAAGCTAAAGAACTATTATATAAGATTGGAACTATAATCCTCGAACATACTTCAAATGCCATAGAAGTTTATGGTTTTACAGATGACGAACAAGTCTTACCCACAAGTGTATATCCATCAAATTGGCATTTAAGCGCTGCAAGAGCTGCAAGTGTAGTTAATTTTTTCACTGGCGAGTTGAAAAATAGAAGGATGATCGAAAGAATGGCAGAGATTAATATAGGACAATTTGATATAGATTATTTTTATAACCCAGATAGATTTTATCCAATTGGCTTAGGAGATAAAGACATTCAGAGAGAGTTAGAAATATTAAGAGCTGAAATTGACTCAAGACTAAATCTAGCAACAATGGACTACATAGAAGGAAAGATAAGTGCCGCTCAATTGCAGCAAATTAAGATAGAGTTGGAGAATGAATTCAATGTTAAACGCGACGAATTAAGAAATCAATATAGACGTATAGATATCCTTATACTTCGCCAAAGAGTTAGATAATAATTTTAATTTTTATATTTTGGAGGGATTCTAATTGCCTCGAGAAATGGATGAAGCCCCAGAAACGACAAAGAAAAAAAATCAACCCAGTTTTCTAACAACGTTAATTATCGTTATTGTTGTAGCTTTAGCAATTTCCGGTATTACTTCTTTTTTTATTGTTAAAATACTTTCCAGAAATATTGCAGAAAGTACAAAAAGTTCTGTTCAATATACTTCTAAAATACCTTTAAGAGTGGTTTTACTACAAGAAGGTTCCAGATATCCTGTAATGCTTAAAGGTGGATACGATATTGCCGTAATTGATTCCCTTCAACTAGATGTCGGAAGTAGTGAAGCGAGAGATGCTATAAATGCTTATAGATTAGAAATTTTAGAAGCAATAAGAATGATCTTTTTAAACAAAACAAGAACTGAACTTTCTACTCCTTCTGGTATAGAATTAACTAAAAAACAAATAATAAATTCTGTAAATGAAATTATAGGATTCACCGGAGAACGAGAACAACTAGGAGTAATAAAAGTCACTCTAATCATTATGACTATAACAAACGCAACTTAGAAAAAAGAGGTGTCAAAATGCCTGAAGATGAAATGCTAACTCAGGAAGAAATAGACAATATTTTAAGATCTATGGCTTTGGGAGAATCCCCAGAAAAAATATTCGAAGAATTCAAAAAAGAAGAGAAGAAAATTAGAGAATATGATTTCAGAAGACCCATGAAATTTTCTCGTGAACAACTAAGAACTCTTCAGTTAGTTCATGAAAACTTTGCTCGAGAGCTTTCCACCTACTTATCGGGTAGATGCAGAACTTTTGTTGATATAAAATATGCCAGTATTGATCAAATAACATTTTCAGAATTTCAAAAATCTCTTAATGCCCCTACTTTGATGGTGATATTTTCATCGGATATATTTAGCGGTAGTGCTATTTACCAGATGGGCTTAGACATTGGATACGTTATTATTGATAGGCTTTTAGGAGGAAGTGGCTCAACTTTAGAGGAAATAAGAACTCCTACAGAGCTAGAAATGAATATTTTTAGAAAAGAATGTGCGGTTATACTAAGATTACTTTCGAGATCTTGGGCAAATGTTGAAGAGTTTGAAGCAGTTTTAGAAAATTTAGAAACTAATCCACAGTTTGTACAAATAGCTCCTTCAAATGAAATGGCTATTCTTGTTACCTTATCAGTTACAATAAGAGACATACAAGGTTTTGTTAATCTTTGCTATCCTTCCTCTACTCTAGAACCACTTAATGATAAGCTTTCAACTCGAATGTGGGCAAGGACTTATAAATATTCTCAGGAATCAAAAGACTTTTTAAAAAGAACTTTACTACTTTCAAAACTAAAAATGTCTGCTATTCTTGGCAGAACCACTGTACATTTACAAGATGTTTTAGATTTAGAAGTAGGAGATGTTATTAGATTAGATTCCTTTTATGATGAACCTATAGAACTAGAGATAGAAGGGACAAAGGTTTTTAAAGCTCAAATTGGTAAAATAAAAGGATTTCATGGAGTAAAAATTGTAAAGAAAGACAAAGAATTATTAGAAAAAATCCTTGTTGAGAAAAGTATTCAAGAATATATTTCAAAGCAAAAAACTCTTCCAACCCAACAATCAGAGAAGGAGATGAATAAAAGTGCTAAATAACAACGAATTTTTGAGTCAGAAAGAATTAGATAAATTATTAAAAAACACAAAAAGTTCAGAGGAAGAAAATTTGGATCAAATTTTAGATATAATGGGAGAAATTGCAAATATAACCATGGGATCGGGTACAACAACCTTGTCTACTCTATTACGAAGAAAAATAGAGATAGAATACCCAGAAACTAGTATAGTAAAATTCAAAAATATAAAGACAAATTTTAAAGGTGAACACGTTGTTGCAACTGTTGAATATAAAAAAGGATTATATGGTATGAACACGCTTGTTTTACCCGCCAATCTGACGAATATTATAGCTAATCTAATGCTTGGCAAAGATCCATACGAAACCATGGAAGAAATCGATGAAATTAGTTTGAGTGCTGTAGCTGAAGCCATGAACCAAATGATGGGAACCGCTGCTACTGCCTTATCCGATTTTCTAAAAACAACAATAGAAATTTCTCCCCCAAAGACTGAACTTCTTGATTTCTCAGATCCTAACGTAGAATTTCCTCCTATAGAAACTGACAAGGAAGCCTACGTTATCTCAATAAAATACAAAGTAAAAATATCAGGTATTGCCGAAACTGTTTTCTGGCAATTTATACCTCTTAAGTTTGCAAACACGATTAAAATGAGGATGGAAGAAATATATGGTATAAGCAAGGTAGGTAAGAAAAAAATGCCTGAAAAGAAAGAATCTGTAATAAATACAAATTACTTTAACGATGAAAAAGGAAAAGCCACAAGTGTAATCAAGGAAGGAACTGTTAAAGTTCGGCCGGTAGAATTTGGAGAATTTGAGAAAAAGGAACAACCTCTTCCTGAAGGTGTCGATTTTTCAAAGCTCGAATTATTGATGGATGTACCCTTAGAAATAAAAGTTGAGTTAGGATCGGTGCGAATGACACTTAGAGAGATTTTAGATTTACACGAAGGTTCTTTAATACAGCTAAACAAATTAGCCGGAGAACCTTTAGACATATATGCAAACGATAGACTCATTGCAAGAGGAGAAGTTGTAGTTATAGATGAAAACTTTGGAATACGAGTAACTGAGATTGTTTCCTTAAGAGAAAGGATAAAAACTTTAAAGTGATGCTAACTCAGTTAAAGCGTATCCTTTATATTTTTCTTCCAAAGGCAGTTCCTTTTTTTTATCGTTTAAATATTTAACTTGCTCAAGTATAAGACTTTTTGAGCCGGTTTTTCCATGCCCTGGAAAAATCCTTTTTAACTTCAAATTTTTCATCTTCTGAAGTATATCAATCCATTCTTCAACATCTGAATTCAATATTTCAGCATGTACTCTTGAAAATACGAGATCACCTGTTATTAAATAATCTCGCGGTTTCAAGGTATAAATTGTGGAGTCAGGGGTGTGACCTCCGACTACCTCAGCGGCTATCACATTATCTTGAAAAATCATAAAAAACGATTTTTCGAAGATAAAAATATTTTTTTGGTTTAAAGCTTCCTTTAGATTATTAAAATTAAATTCCGCCATTTTAGATATATCCATCAAAAAAACTTTATCCATAGAAGTCAGTAAGTCAAAGGTGGTTTTACTCATAAAGATATCTACTTTCATATCGCTGAAAATACTACCGAAAGTGTGATCCGGATGAAAATGTGTAAAAAAAACCTTTTTTAATTTCTTAGAAGTCTTTTGCTCAAGTAGATTAGTCATTTCTTCAAATTTATGAGGATAAAGAGAACTATCAAACGCTATTAAACCGTCGCTGCACTCTAAAAACACTACACTACTCGCTCCATTTTCGAACCAAAAGTAATAAACACCTTCATAATTTTCTAACATTTTTATCACCCTAATTTTATCTTCTTCGAAAACAATATAATTAATATTATCATAACATATTTTTTGCAAAAATTATTCTTATTCCCACTTTCTCGATGATATAATAAAAGTAAGGAATATAAACTAAAATTTTTTAAAATATGGATGGTGAAATCTTGATAAAGGAATTTTTTAAAAAATATTGGTGGAGATATTTCATTGGTGTAGCTTTTCTTATCACTGTTGATGTAATTCAAATATTTATACCTAGACAAATTGGAAATATTATTGATGCACTAGGTTTAGCCGTTCCAGATATGATGTATGTAAAATCTTTAATAATTGGAATACTAATGCTAGCAATAGGCATGGCCATAGGTCGTATATTTTGGCGTATTACAATTAACGGTGCAGCTAGACTTTTTGAATTCCAACTTCTAAATAATATGTTTCAACATATAATTCATTTAGATCAAGACTTTTTTGATAAATGGCGTACTGGAGATTTAATGACAAGATTTACATCTGATGTATACTTACTCAGGCGTTTAATGGGTAATTCCATAATAATGATTGTTGATGCAGTTTTTATGACTTCACTTACAATATTAGCTATGGGTAGTTTCGTTGATTGGCGATTGACTTTAATTGCAATCACACCTTTACCTTCTATAGCAGTTATCTCTCTAATATTTGGAAGAATGATTCAAAAGAGAGCTATGGATCTTCAGAAAAAAACTTCTGAATTATCTAATATTACAGAAGAAGACATCGGGGGTATAGATGTTATAAAACTGTATGCAAACCATGAAATTATGGAAAACATATTTGCTAAGAAGGCTAAGGAATACTATAATTCTTTTCTTAAATTAATAAAGGTTTCTGGCTTGATGTATCCATTAGCTATGTTGGTCGGTCAGCTTTCAACAATAATTATTTTTAATGTTGGTGGTCCAATGGTGATTAATAATCAAATTACACTAGGAGATTTCATAATGACTCATCAGTATATTGGGATGATGGTATGGCCAATGATGGCTTTTGGAGATTTTGTCAACTTACTTGCAAGAGCTAAGGCATCTTTAAAGAGAGTAAACGAAGTCTTAAATCAACCAAATTCTGTAGTAGAACCTCCTTACGAAAAATATGATTTTCAAGGGAGATACGAGATCAAAAATCTGAATTTTGCTTATCCAGGTACAGAAAGATTAGTTTTAAAAAATGTTAACATGAATATTGAACCCGGACAAATGGTGGCATTCGTTGGAAGGATAGGATCCGGAAAATCGACGCTGGCAAAATTACTAGTTAAATTGTACCCTGTAGAACGTAACACTATTTTCGTTGATGGAAGAGATATCAACGATGTAAATGGAAGGTTTATAAGAGAAAATGTTTCCTACGTTCCTCAAGAAAGTTTCTTATTTTCCATGACTGTTAGAGAAAATATAGCTTTTTCTGATGAAAAGCTAGAACCATATGCTGAGGAATATGCAAAATTAGCTCATGTTCACGAAGATATAATGAGTTTAGAAAAGGGTTACGAGGCCGTAGTTGGAGTAAGAGGAGCGACATTATCAGGGGGTCAACGGCAGAGAGTTACAATAGCTAGAGCTTTGGCAAAAGACGCCAAAATGATCATCCTTGACGATTGTCTATCAGCGGTTGACACTGAAACAGAAGAAGAGATCATAAATACATTAAGAAGCGAAACGATAGGTAAAACTATAGTCATAATTTCTCACAGACTAAAAGCTGTAAAAGATGCAGATAAAATCTTTGTTTTTGACGATGGAGAAATAGTTGAAGAAGGAAACCACGACGAATTAATCGTCAAAGAGGGCATATACTATTCAATGTATATAAAACAACTAATAGAGAAAAAAGTGGAGGATTGATTGAAGAATGGCTTCAATTCATGAAGAAATTTTTTTGGAAGAAAAAGAAAAGATCGAAGGTGATTTTAAAACAGTTCTTAGACTATGGAAATACATAAAAAAATACAAGTCTTTGATAATTTTGACCCTTGTAGCTTTGGCAATTGCTACGCTGATTGAATTAGGGCTACCATATGTAATTAAGTATGGCATAGATAACGTCATAAATGTCGAATATCATTTTAATCTTGAAACTACCAATCCGCCCACTTTTGTCCAAAATACTAACGGTTCATACACACTAAAAAAAATAGACAATAACTATTATATGATAAATAAAAAAGCCGGTGAAACAATAGAAGTTCCTAGTGAAACTTATTCTTCATACTTCGATACTTCTATTAAACATATAAAAAATTTTAGTATCTTCTTCGTTTTCTTATTATTCGCTCAATTTTTGATAAACTATGGTCAATTATATTTTTCAAATGTTGTTGGCCAAAATGTAGTGTATAATTTAAGAAATGACCTTTATAAGCATTTATTAAGAGTTGAATACAGTTATTTTGAAAAAAATACCCCTGGAAAAATTACAACGAGAGTTGTACACGATACACAAAATCTATCAAATTTCTTCAGTGACGTTATCACAAGCTTATTAAAAGATGTTGCTATTTTAATTGGGGTAATTGCACTTATGCTACTATTAGATGTACAATTAAGCCTCTATACCTTTATTATGCTTCCTATCATAGTATTTGCAACCTTTTTGTTTAGAACATTTGATAGAAAAGCTTACAATAAAGTGAGAACTAGGGTATCAGCTTTAAATTCTTATTTGGCAGAAAATCTATCTGGAAGCACGGTAACCAGGCTTTTTAACCAAGAAGAAAGAAAAGAAGATGAATTTAAATATATGAGTTCAAAATTATATGAAGCAAATATTCAACAAATGTATGTTTTCGCTATTTTCAGACCTTTGATGAATCTGCTTTATTATCTAACTTTAAGTTTAATCTTGTGGATAGGAGCCAAACAGATCACTCAAGATGCAACAACTTTTGGTACGATTTATGCTTTCACCGCTTATATAGATATGTTTTTTAGACCTATTTTTGATATAGCAGAAAAATTTGACATAATGGAAGATGCGTTTGCATCTGCGGGGAAAATATTCAAAATTTTTGAGCAAAAGCAAGAAGATCTTGGAAAAGGGCTATATACAACTATTGAAAAAGGAAAAATAGAATTTGATGATGTGAAATTTTCATATGATGGAAACATTGAAGTTCTAAAAGGTGTCAGCTTTAAAATTGAGCCTAATGAAAGAGTTGCCATAGTTGGAGAAACAGGTTCTGGAAAAACAACCATCATTAAATTGATAAGCGGTCTATATAAATATCAAGAAGGAAGAATACTCATAGATGATAAAGAATTATATGATTACGATTTAAATATGCTTCGCAAAAAAATTGCTGTTGTTCCCCAGGATGTGTACCTATTTTCAGGAACGATTTTAGATAACATAAGATTATTTAATCCAGACATCAGCGAAGAAGAGGTTGAACGTGTAGCTAAATTTGTTTATGCCGATCAGATAATCAATAAATTCCCTAATAACTATTACACTGTCATTACAGAAAGAGGTGCAAGTTTATCTGCTGGAGAAAGACAACTTGTAGCTCTAACAAGAGCTGTCTTATACGATGCAAAAATAATAGTTCTTGATGAAGCTACGGCAAATGTCGACGTTGAAACTGAATACCTAATACAACAGGCTTTGAATAAGATCTCTGAAAAATCAACTATCATATCAATAGCTCATAGATTATCTACAGTAAAAAGTTCTAACCGAATAATTGTTGTCCACGATGGTTTAATTGCTGAAGAAGGTACTCACGAAGAACTCATGAGCAAACGAGGCATTTACTATGAGTTATACAAATTGCAGTTTGAAAAAACCTAAAGAAATTGTCAATATCTAAGGTTTGAAAAAATAACCTAAAAAGAGGTGGCTTATTTGTTAACGATAATAAAAAACGCGGAGGTATATTCACCAGAATATCTAGGTAAAAAGGATTTAATAATTGGAGCAGAAAAAATTTTATATATAACTGACTCTATAACTACTCATCCACAATTAGATGTAAAAATTTTAGACCTTGAGGGGGACTATCTAGTGCCTGGATTTATTGATTCGCATGTCCATATCATCGGAGGTGGAGGAGAGGGTGGATACAAAACTCGAACACCAGAAATAACTCTTTCCTCAATAGTAAAAGCAGGAATAACCTCACTCGTAGGAATACTTGGAACAGACAACGCTACAAGAACTATGTCAAATTTAATTGCCAAAGCAAAAGCTTTAAAAGATGAAGGTATAAGTTGTTATACATACACTGGTTCATATCATCTGCCATTAAAAACTTTAACAAATAGAATAATAGACGATATAGTTTTTATAGAAGAAATAATAGGTGTTGGAGAAGTTGCCATATCTGATCATCGAGGTTCTCAACCTACCCTCGAAGAACTTATAAGAATCACTGCAGATGCCAGAGTAGGAGGAATTTTATCAAAAAAAGCAGGTATTGTAAATGTGCATGTGGGAAAAGGAAAAAAGCTTATCCAACCCCTTTTAGATGTGATTAACAATTCTGACTTACCTATAACACAATTTTTACCAACTCACATGAATAAAGATGAGGAATCAATAAAGGCATGTAAGGAATTTATTAATTTAGGAGGAAGAATAGATTTCACTACTAGTTCTTCTAATAATTTAGACGAAAATGATATTTCAAAACCTTCAAAAGCTCTAAAAGTGCTAATGGATGAAGGTGTTAACTTGGAAAATATTTCATTTTCCTCAGATGGACAAGGCAGTATGCCTCATTTTGATGAAAAAGGGAATTACCTTGGACTTACAGTAGCAAATGTAAATACACTATATCAAGAAGTCAAAGATTCTATCCTAGTTGAGCAAATTCCTATGGAAATTGCATTAAAAGTGGTCACGTCTAATCCTGCTACTTTTTTAAAACTAGAAACCAAAGGAAGAATAAAAGAAGGGTATGATGCTGATCTAGTTATTTTAGATAAAAACTCCTTAAACATCAAAAGTGTTATAGCAAAAGGAAAATTAATGAAGAAAGATGGTAAAATAATAACAAGAGGAACTTTCGAATAAAAATTGGATTCATTTACGAGTTACATGGCAAGTCTTTTTTCATCACAGGCTCGTTAAATATAGGGGAGGATTCGATGTGAAAGCTGTAATTCTAGCCGGAGGGTCGGGAGAAAGATTTTGGCCTCTTTCAAATTCAAAAAAACCAAAACAATTCCTAAAGCTCTTTTCAGATAAAAGTCTAATAAGAGAAACTTATGAAAGGTTACTGGACAAAATGAACCCAGCTGATATATATATTGTCACTTCAGAAAACTACTACGAGTTGACAAAACAAGAAATCCCTGAAATAAATGAGAAAAATTTAATTTTAGAGCCCATTCCTAGAAACACTGCTCCAGCTTGTATGTTAGGTACACTAGTTGCGGAGGAAAATGAAATAGTCACTATTTTACCAGCTGATCACTTTATTCCAAATAAAGATGCTTTTTGGGATACTTTGAACAAAGGTATCGAAGCCGCATCTAAGTATATTGGCTTATTTACGCTTGGTATAACCCCAACTCGCCCTGAAACAGGTTATGGATATATAGAAGTTTGTTCTGAATTAGAACCCAATATTTTTAAAGTTAAATCCTTTAAAGAAAAGCCAGATCAGCAAACTGCCAAAACATTCATAGAAAAGGGGAATTTTTTCTGGAACAGTGGAATTTTCATTTGGAAAAAAGAAGTCTTCTTAAAAGAGATGGAACATCATGCTTATGAAATCTATGAACAGCTGATTAACATTGATCCGTTTGACATTTATACTTTAAAAGAGATATATCCAAACGTCAAAAAAATCAGTATAGACTATGCACTTATGGAAAAATCTAAAAATATTTATGTAATTAAGACCGATCTTCTATGGTCTGATGTAGGAAACTGGGTCTCTGTAAGGGAATTGACTGGTTACTCTGATGACAGTAAAAATGTACATATAATTGATGGAGAAAACGTCTTTGTAAAAACCGACAAAAAGGTAGGCGTAATAGGTCTTTCAAACATAGTGGTAGTTGAAAGTGAAGAAGGGATTCTCATAACCACTGAAGAAAAGGCTCAAAAAGTTAGAAATATTTCTCAAAAGTTTAAAGACGCTGAAAACATTTGAAAAAAATCTAGTTTGACAGATATTAGATAATTATGGTATAATCAAATGACAAGAAAATAAACTTAAGAGGTGTTAAAATTGAAACAAGGAATCCATCCAGAATTGAAGCTTATTACTGTAAAATGTGCTTGTGGTGCCGAACATACTCTTTATACTACTGTGGATAACTTCAAATTAGAGGTATGTTCTCGATGTCATCCCTTCTACAAAGGAGACATGGGGGCTCAAATCATAGACACTGAAGGTAGAGTTCAGAAATTTAAAAATAGGTATAAAGATTTTTTTGAAAATGAAAATTAAAGTACTAAATAACTTTATTTAGGGGGGATTCGTAAGCGGAAAAACTATATGAAACAAAAAACTAAAAAGCCTTACGCGGTCAGACCTTGCTATTGGTGGAAAATACCAATATCTGACCGAAATAGAAAAAATTTGGAGGTGAAGACCAGCGCCGGGACCCAGGCCACCTTTTATAAAGGTGATATCACGGCTTAGCAAGGTTTTCGTGGTAGAGAGACAAGGGCAAGGTATTAAGTGTGGTAAATGAAAGCTTAGCAATAGGAGATACAGTAAGAGCGAAAGTGGTTGATATCAAAAAGTTCGGTGCTTTTGTAGAGTTAGAAAACAAAGAAGAAGGATTCGTACATATTTCCAAAATATCCAAAAAATATGTGAAAGAAATTTCTGATTTTTTATCTGTTGGTCAAGAAGTTGAAGGTAAAATTATCGGAAAAACGAAAGATGGAAAATATGAACTGTCGTTAAAAGAAAACAGCGACGAACTTGTTGATGAGTCAGTAAACAACACTCAAAATTTTGAAAAGAAACTAAGCCAATACTTAAAAGAAAGTGATAAAAAAATCTCCGAATATCGAAAACACTTAGACAAAAAAAGAAACATAAGAAAAAGATAAAAGGAACATTTTATATAGTTTAAACTTTACATACAGCATATAATTAAGAGAGAGCTTTGGCTCTCTCTTAATTTTTTGTGATAAAATAGTTATGAATAATGTATTATTTTTCAATAATAAAAAAATTTCTCGTCGTGCAATGTTTTTAAACACTATCTGTTATTTAATAAAAAGTATTTCTAGTCCAAGTGTATTCAACTGCAACATTTATTCTATTGCTTTTATTAAAATAAAAAAATATATTGTAAAAAAAATCAAATATAATTTCAAGAAAAAAGAGTATTTATTTTTATAAAATATTAATCTATACAACCTACATAAATTTATGAATGTTCAAAAAGATTTCAAACAAACAACGATAAGGAGGTCCCTGTTTTGAGCAATTACAAAAGAATAAAGGGAACTAAAGATATATTCGGCGAAGAAATTGATTACTGGTATTATGTTGAGAATAAAGCTAAAGAGATGTTAGAAAAATATGGTTTTCGAGAAATAAGGACTCCAATTATAGAAAGTGAAGAACTCTTTAGTAGAGGAGTAGGCCAAGAAACAGATATAGTCCAAAAAGAAATGTACACTTTTGAAGACAAAAAAGGACGGATTTTAGCCTTAAGACCAGAGGGAACTGCTTCGGTAGTTAGAGCATACATTGAAAATTCAATGATAAACTTCGGCTCGCCGCAAAAGTTCTTCTATATAGGTCCAATGTTCAGATATGAAAAACCTCAATCAGGTAGATACAGGGAATTTTATCAGATTGGTGCAGAAATTTTTGGCACAGATTATCCTTTAGCTGACGCTGAATTAATAGATTTTTTATACGAATACTTCAAAACTCTAAAATTAACAAATTTCAAGATAAAAATAAATTCTATAGGAACAACAAAAAGTAGAGAAAAATATAAAAAAGTTCTGAAAGAATACTATAACCCTTTTTTACCTATCTTATGTGAAGATTGTCAAAGACGTTATAACGCCAATATTCTGAGACTTCTTGATTGTAAAATTGACAAGGATGTTGCAGCAAACGCTCCTTCAATTCTAGATTATTTAGACAATGAAAGTAAAGAGCATTTTGAGAGTTTAAAAAAATATTTAGATGTATTTGAAGTTCCATATGAAATAGATCCAAAAATAGTTAGGGGTTTAGATTACTATTCAAAAACTGCTTTCGAAGTAGAACATTTAGATTTGGGCGAGCAGGCCGTTATTGCAGGAGGAGGAAGATACGACGATTTAGTAGAGCAACTTGGTGGCCCTAAAACACCTGCGGTAGGATTTGCTATAGGAATAGAAAGGATTATAGAGGCTCTTAAAAAAGAACATATTGAAGTCGAAAATTTTTCACAAATTGATGTTTATATTGCTTATCAAGGTGAACAAGCTGAATTAGAATGTATAAAGCTCTCTAAAGAATTAAGAAAATATAAGATAAAAACCTATTTAAACTTATCAAAAAGAAATTTAAGCGGTCAACTTAAACATGCCAACCGACTAAATGCAAAACTTACTATCATCATGGGAGAAGAAGAGGTTGTCGATGATGTAGTAACAGTAAGAAACATGGAAACAGGGGAACAGACAAAAGTGCAAAGGAGCTGGGTAACAGAATTAGTTTTAGAAAAACTGAAAGAATTTTCTTAAAAATAAAAATTCTACGTACAAAAATTACTTTTAGAAAGGGGGACAAAGATAATGAAAGCTCTAATACTTTGCGCAGGAAAAGGTACAAGGCTTCGACCATTAACCCTTACAAATGCCAAGCCCTTGATTCCAATTGCAAACAAACCAACTATAATGTATAGTATAGAAAAAATAAAAGAAGCCGGGATCTCAGATATAGGAATTGTTGTAAGCCCGGAAAATATTGAAGCATTTCAGAGAGTATTAGGTGATGGAAGTTCTTTAGATGTAAAAATAACTTATATTATTCAAGAAAAACCTCAAGGACTAGCTCACGCGGTTAAAGTATCAAAAGATTTTTTAAACGATGAAAATTTCTTAATGTTCTTAGGCGATAACTTAGTTCAATTTGATCTTAGAAATTTCATTAAGCAATTTGAAAATAGCAATTATGAGTCTTATATCTTACTTACACCTGTAGAGAACCCATCAGAATTTGGAATCGCTATAATAGAAGATTCAAAAATTGTTAAAGTTATTGAAAAACCTAAGGTTCCTCCCTCAAACCTTGCAATAGTGGGTGTTTACATATTTACACCTCTCATATTCGAAGCCATTAATCACATTACTCTTTCTTGGCGTGGTGAGTACGAAATAACTGACGCCATTCAATGGTTAATTGACAACACTAAAAGCGTTGGTGCACACATAATAGAGGGATGGTGGAAAGATACAGGTAAACCTGAAGATTTAATAGAGGCTAACAGGAAAATATTAAACGAATTAAAAGAAATACAAATAGAAGGAGAAATAAAAGAAGGCTCATCAATTCAAGGAAATGTTATTATTGGAAAAAATACAATAATAATTAATTCTATAATAAGAGGACCTGTAATAATTGGGGAAAATACTACAATAAATAATTCATACATTGGTCCTTATACAAGTATCGGAGATGGGGTTTACATTTCTTCATCAGAAATAGAACATAGTATAGTTTTAAATGACGCAAATATTATCAATATACCAATAAGAATAGAATCATCAGTTATTGGAGAAAATGCTAATATAATTTCAATAGAAAGAAGACCTTATTCCATAAAACTAATATTAGGAGATTATAGTCACATACAAATTCCCAAATAAGTAAATATAAAAAACATAGAGACAAAAATTCATTTGTCTCTATGTTTTTTATATTATAAGTCAATTTACATTATTCTACTTAATCTTTCTTTTTCTCTTAAAATATTTCCTTTATCGTCAACAGCTTCATACGCTCCGTTTATAACCGCTACTTTAATTTGTCCTTTTGCAATACTATTACCCTGTAAGCCAACTGCATCTAATATTCCCATCTTTACCGCCATATACAGTGTTTCCGGATCAGTTAAAGGATCGTTTTTATCAAAAGAGATCTCTTTTATCTTTTCAATTATTATCATTGCTTCCTCTTTTAACAAATCTACCCTGTTCCTAATTTCAGGATCACTTTCAAAATCTGGCAAACCCTTTGAAGCTAAAGAATTAGCTCTTCTAACCATTTTCACACTCTCCAAAATCTCTTTAGATGTAGCTCGTTTCATAGCTTCACAATAAGAAACAACATGAATTATATGTGGTTTCAAATATGATGCATAGAACATGGAAGAAACAAGCTGACCCATCCCACTATTTGGATCAGCAGGAAATGATAGCAACCCAGTTCTAATCATCCTATAAGGAATAAAACTTTCGTCCTTTAAGGACTCGACCAACTCTAATTTGGCAATAGCTTTTGCAATATCCATTTTAGGAGATAAATTTGGGGGAGTGTTCATCATATACTGTTGAACGTACCATTCTACTCCTAACTTTTTAGCTACATACGCTGACAAATAAGCAGTTGCAACGCCAAGACTATCGTGCGCGTATCTCAACTCCCATTGATGAGAATCATTTACTTCAACTGGCACCTCATTTTCTTCATTCCATTTTATTCCTTGCATATTCTCAGTTATTGCTTCCAATAGCTTTCTATCAGAACGCTTATCTAGTTCAGAATACCAAAATATTGGAATGGCAGCCCAGGCATTATTAATAGTTTGTTTTAAAAGTTTTGAAAATTCCACTATGTGAGTAGTACCAGAATAGCACCTAACTAAGGGATAATTACCTCTTCTACTGGCTTGATAAAGATCTACAAAATCTTCTTTAGATCTTATAGGAGCACCGCCAGCACCATCTTGATTTGGATCCATTTTGTCTGGTTCGAAAAAATATTGTTGACAGTTTTGATCAGGCGCTATTGAAATAATATCCAAAAGTTCCGAATCTGCTAACTTTTTTATTTCTTCAATTGTTTCCTGCATTGTCTGTAAACCTATGTGATGCCTTATTAAAGGATATGGGAATTTAAATTCTATTCTTTCTGGCAAATTGGCTGGATAATTTTTCTTTTCTTCATACTTCATTTGACCCCTTAAAAATAGAACTACATCTTCTTCCTCTTCTGATCCATCGAAAATCTTTTTGAATATGCCATACTCTCTTGCCACCTGTCCTGTTTCAACAGTTCCTCCAAATATAAAATCTATTTTTTCAAATCTATCAATATCTTTTACCTTTTGAAAAAATTCATCCAAAAGTTTGGTTAAGGCATCTGCTCCCAATCTATAACTAATAGCTACTATATCGGGTTTTTCCTTTTCTATGCTTTCAATAAGTTTATTTATAGGTACAGCAGCACCTAAATTTACTACTTCATAACCTTCTCTTCTTGCTAGCTCTAAAAAATTAAGTAGTCCAGCAATATGAACATCTATTCCTATTGAAGCAGCCAAAATTTTTTTCATTATTCACCCTCCTCAACAAACTTTATTATTTCATCTACTGTTTTGCCTTTCAGACCCAAGTCTTCAACAGTTCTTCCGATCTTCCAAAAATCTCCATCTAACATAACATTAGCTATATTTATCATAGAATCAATTATTGGTGTATCAACACCAAATTCCTTACCAAATGAAGAAGTTGGAACTAAACTCATAGGCACATCTTCCAAAAGATACCTATTATTTAAACTCGTGGGTGCATAAATCCCTCTATAACCTTCGTTATTACGTATAGCTTCATATAAAGTATTTCCTTCGACATCATAAGCATAATTTAGCCATCCTTTTGCAGTCATCGGTTCAGCATTGAAAAGTTTCATCACATTGCATCTTTCTTCGTCTATTTTTTCAAGAACTTTCGCAACAGAAGGGGAAATACCTTCAAAATAAAACTCAAATCTTCCTGCAGTTGTTTCGACTCTTGCTGAATTTAAAATCAAAGTTGCAGGATGAAAAACAACAGCTACATTATTAAAACTAGTATATATAATGCTCTTAACAATATCAAACTCAGGCATAACTTGCAATAAAGTCTCAGCCAATTCATCATTTCTTGTTGCAGGTAAAGCCGAAACAGGAACAGCATTTTTTATTCTAAAAATTCTTGTTACACCTGGATTGGACATTCTAGAAGCAAAAATAAAGGTTTGAGCTTCAGCTATGATTACATCTTTTTTTAGTCCTTTATTTTTCAAAACATTGTAAAATTCTAGAGCGCCTCCTGTTCTACCAGGATTCAATACAATTATCTGACCGTCTTCTAGAAAAGGTGCCATCTTTTCTGCTAATTCTTTATGAGCAAAAGCTGGAACAACAATCATTATTAGTTTTCTGCCTTTCATCGCTTCATCTATCTTTGTCGTTGCAAAAGAAATTTTGTATTCACCTTCAACAGCCGGTCCTTCTATTTTTATTTTTCGAGTCTGAATTATAGGATATATTCTTCTTCTTGATCTATTAAAAAGACTAACATCGAATCCCTTCATAGCGAGATATCCTGCTAAAGCTTGTCCACCATTTCCCGCACCAACCACTGTTATTTTAATCATATTTTCATCTCCTTTCAAAAAAAGAATCTTAATTATAATAAATCTGTAATTTACTATTTTATCATACTATTGTTACAAAATTCGTTCATAGTTCTTCAAGATTACAGATAACCATCATAAAATCAAGATTACACGATAGATAATTTCTCTTATATTTTCACAAATTATTAACTGTCCTGTATTAACAATTTTATTTTATAAAGATATTATTGATAATGGTTGCTCTATATATCACACCAAAAATAAATATTAATGCTCACCAAATTATAAAATATGCAACTAGAATTTTGATTCTACCACTTTTTGAAATGAAAAAACAACTAATAAAAAACTTAATTTCTACAATTGTTGTTAAGTCAAATTTCTAGAATTGCAAATAAAATTAGCCGAAAGGAGGAATCAATATATGGTAGCAAATAATGAATTTCTAGGAACCGAAAGTATTGGAAAATTAATGTTTAAACTCACACTTCCAGCTATAGCTGCTCAGATTATTAACATGCTGTATAACATAGTTGATAGAATATACATAGGACACATGCCAGAAGTAGGCGCTCTGGCTTTAACGGGACTAGGCGTATGTTATCCACTTATCATCGCTATTTCAGCCTTTGCCGCTTTAATTTTTATGGGGGGAGCCCCTCGAGCATTAATAAAAATGGGCGAAGGAGATATTGAAGGTGCGGAAAAGATTATGGGTAACAGTTTCATACTCCTAATAATTATCTCACTCATACTAACTGTGGTTGGTCTAATTTTTGATAGACAACTACTTTTTTTGTTTGGAGCCAGTGAAAATACAATTGAATATGCCTATAATTACATGCAAATTTACTTGTTAGGGACAATCTTTGTTCAATTAACCCTTGGTATGAATTCTTTTATTACAGCTCAAGGATTTGCAAAAACCGGTATGTATACAGTTCTAATTGGTGCAGGCCTTAATATAGCATTAGATCCTTTATTCATTTATACTTTTGACTGGGGAGTACAAGGGGCTGCTCTTGCTACTGTTATTTCTCAAGCAGTTTCAACGATTTGGGTAGTTACTTTCCTTAGAAGTGAAAAAAGTGTTTTACGTCTAAAAAAAGAACATTTTAGATTAGAGAAAGAAGTAGTTTTTCCTATTTTATCTTTAGGAATGGCTCCTTTTATAATGCAGTTTACAGAAAGCATACTATTTTTTAGTTTCAATTCCTCCCTATTAAAATATGGAGGGGATATCGCAGTTGGATCTATGGCGATACTATCTACATTGATGATGTTTGCAATGTTTCCGCTCATGGGTTTTACTCAAGGAGCGCAACCTATAATCAGCTATAACTACGGAGCAAAAAAAGCAGAACGTGTTAAAAAAGCTTTCAATTTATTGTTAATGGTATGTTTAATTTACTCTGTAGTTTTTTGGGCACTTGCCATGTTATTCCCACACATATTTGCTGGGTTGTTCACTAATGATCCAGCTTTAAAGGAGTTTGCATCATGGGCCATGCGCATTTATATGGCTGCTTTGGTGCTAATGGGGGCTCAAATAGCTTGTCAGCAAACATTCATTGCTATAGGAAATGCCAAAACATCCCTGTTCTTAGCTCTTCTGAGAAAAGTAATATTACTTATTCCTTTGATATTCATTCTGCCTTTGTTCTTTGAAAATAAAGTAATGGCTGTTTATCTGGCTGAACCTGTTTCCGATACTATCGCCGTAATTGTAACGGTATCGATGTTTATTGTTCAATTTAGAAAAGCATTAAAGGAAATAGAAGAAGAAAAAGAAGATGAACAGCAAGAAAAATTCAAAGAAGAGTATCAACATCAAGAATCATCTTTTTAAAGAATTCATACGCTATTACCTCGAGTAAGACGTCCTTAAGGGCGTCTTACTAATTTTATTTGTCTATTATTTCTTTGAAATCAAAAACAACTTAAATTATATTATTGTTATAAAATTCATATAAACTTTATAAAAATAATGTTTTAAACTTTTTTCGGTAAGGATACTGAGGAAGAGGGCAAAGGACTCTGTGCTGGTAACCATTTTATATTCAAAATCTCATTTTTTGGAATATTTTTTTGCATATCTAAAATCTTAATTTTAGGGGGTATATTATGTCTATAAATTTTAATGAAAAAACAAAAACTTGGTATCTAGAAACTCAGAATATGGGATACGTTTTCGGGTTAGACAAATTAGAAAAGTTAAAGAATTATTATTGGGGCCTTAGACTTCCAAGGTTTGAAGATTATCCTACGGACAAGGATTTCCTTGTGACTGACAGATATTCTTGGGATCATGAATTCTCAGTAAGGGGCGAAAATAATCACGTTGAGCATTGTTTGAAAGTTGAATACTTTGATGGGGTTAGAGATGTGATTTTAACCTACAAAAACTCCAATATTGAAGAAAATAAACTGACTATGGAATTGATCGATGATCATTATGGTTTAAAGGTAAAACTTTTCTATCAACTAGTTGATGAATATGACATTATTGAACGATGGGTAGAAGTAAAAAACACCTCTTTAAAACCAATAAAAATTGAAGATATAAAATCCGCGTCTATTTACGTTGATAACAATAAAAGCGCTAGATTAAACTATTTATGTGGAATGTGGGCCAATGAATTTTGTCTTAGAAGTGAAGAAATAAATGAAGGGAAAAAGGTTTTAGAAAGCAGAGTAGGAAACACTGGCCCTTATCTTAATCCATTTTTCTCAATAGATTATGAGGCTCAAGAAGATAACGGAAAGGTTTATTTTAGCGAATTAAGTTGGAGCGGTAACTGGAAAATAGTTATACAAAAAAGAATATATGAACGAATAGCAGTTGTTGGAGGTATTAACGATTGGGATTTCAAATACTTATTAGAACCTTCTAAAAGTTTCACCACCCCAAAATTTATCTTCGGCTTTTCTAATGAGGGATTTTCAAAAGCAAGCCAAAACTTGCACCACTATCAACTTGATTACATCCTACCTCAAGACAAAGCTCACAAACCACGAAAAGTATTATACAATTCATGGGAGGCGACTACTTTCAATGTGAACGAAGAAAATCAAAAAAAATTAGCAGAAAAAGCTTCTCAAATAGGCGTAGAATTGTTCGTAGTTGATGATGGATGGTTTGGACAAAGAAATAATGACAAAGCCGGGCTAGGAGATTGGTATGTTAACCCTGAAAAGTTTCCTAAAGGTTTGAAACCTTTAATCGACTTTGTCAAATCTCTTGGAATGGATTTTGGCATATGGGTAGAACCAGAAATGGTGAATCCTGATAGTGATCTATATAGAAAGCATCCCGATTGGGTTATACATTTCCCAAACAGGCCAAGAACTGAACAGAGAAACCAACTTATTTTGAACCTTGCAAGAGACGACGTAAAAGAATACATTAAAGAATTTATGGATAAACTATTAACAGAAAACAATATAGATTTTGTAAAATGGGATATGAACAGACACATTTTTGAATCAGGGTGGCCCGAAGTGAAACCGACTAAACAAAGAGAAATTTGGGTAAGGTACGTATGGAACTTGTATGATATTTGGAACTACTTAAGAGAAAAACATCCGCAGGTAACTTTTGAAAGTTGTTCTAGCGGTGGAGGAAGGGTAGATTTAGGTATTTTAAAGTATGCAGATCAAGTGTGGACCAGTGACAACACCGATCCCTTTGACAGGCTGGAAATTCAAGAAGGTTTTTCTTATGCATATGCTCCAAAAATAATGATGGGATGGGTTACTGATTGGGGAGGAAAAGATAAATATTCTTTAGAATATAGATTCCACTCCTCAATGATTGGTTCACTCGGAATTGGTGCTGATTTAAATAAGTTTACCCCTGATGACATTGCTATTGCCAAAAGACAAGTTCAATTATACAAGGAAATTCGAGAGATAGTACAGGAAGGAAACCAATATCGACTCTCGTCAGTCAATAAAGAGCGATATTTTGCAGTTCAATATCTTACAAAAGATAAAAATGAGGGGGTAATCATTTATCTAAGGAATCCAAGAAGGTTTGGATTATTTGATAGAGTAAATATAAAACTTAAAGGATTAGAAGATAATTATCTCTATGGTATTTATGAAGGAATTAAAGATGAAGAAAAAGAAATTATTCAATTAACAGGTAAGGCATTTAAAGAAAGAGGTTTTATTATCGAAGATACTTACAAAGATTTCTTTTATTATGGAAAGTCTCCTCTCTTTCAAAGCCGCGTTTTAAAAATAAAAAGAATAGTTTAATGTTTTTTTAATTATCCCCTTATATAATAAAAAAGAAATTTAATTTATTAACGGAGGAGAGTAATTATGAAAAGGTTTACTATATTCATATTTGTTATCGTGTTAATCACTTTTGCTTCCACTTTTGCTCTAGATGTAGTAGGAGGATTTAGCTACAACACCTATAATTTTGACTTCTATTTGAAAGAAGAATTACAAAGTATCTTTTCAGAGGAAGTAAATAAAAGTATGGAAAAAGGGTGGGGTGGATATGCCGGCGTCGGGCTAGGCGGAAATATTGGAATAGAAATTGGTGCTGACTTATTTAATAGTAAATATGAAAGTTCTTCCGGACAAACAGTCATATCTATTAGTCAATCAATTTTCGGACCTTATGCAGCTTTAAGATTAAAAGCAAATGTTCCAATCTTACCTATCAGTTTAGATCTAAAAGCAGCAGTTGCTTATTATTCAAATGAAACAACCTCGAAAGGAGAAATAAGCTGGGGACCAATTACAAGTACAGCCGAATTATCGGGCTTAAAATTTAAAGGTTTTGGATACTTGGTTGGCGCCGGAATAAATCTTAATATTACAAAAAATCTAAATGTATCTTTTAATGGAACATATAGAATTGCAAAACTGCCTCTTAGAGAAATTAAAAATATTGAAGGAAATTATGAAGCATATGAAGGTGAAGATGAGGTTATAGTTGATTTATCTGGTTTGCGAATAGGAGCAGGTCTAACATTAGAGTTTTAAAGCGAACAAG